>NZ_RQYW01000033.1 GCF_003932895.1 Leptotrichia sp. OH3620_COT-345
CCATGGAGTTCATGGCAATTTGGAATGAACTATTTTTACAGTAACTGGAGAGGAGCATATAAAGGAAGAGGAGATAAAAAAGAAAAATATCCTTATGAAGGAGTATTTAAAAGAGGAGAATGGTGGGAAAGAAATGTTTCACCTGACAGTGTTGTTTATGACAGGTTACAGTTAAGTACAGATCCTTTATCTTCTTTAAGTAATAAAAGAAATGGACTTAATTATGGACTTGTAACCACTAGGAAAGTAAAAGATGCAGGAGTTCCGTTTATAATAGAACCTGTTATAAATATAAGTACTCCTCCATTGCCAAACTTAAATATTAATCCTGTAATAGTAAACCCTAATGTAAAATTTACTATTCCTGATGTGACAACAGTAACTTTTACACCTACTACATTGCCGGATATTAATCCGAATGTATTTGATCCTCCTGCACTTGATGAAGTATCAATAGGATTTGCACAAGACATGCAAGGAATATCATTTTATGCGGAACCGAATGTCATCATAAATAATGCAAATGCAAATGCAAATGCTGCAGGAACGACTGTATTAGTTACTGATACAGGATTTAATGTGGATAATTCATTCACATGGGATGGAAAAAAAGAAAATCAGGGAAGAAGTAGTACAGGAACAGGAACAGTAGTAGGAACATGGAACTGGACACAATCAAACCCTGATCCATCAGCTGCGACACCTGTTCCAGGGAATGTTATTGCAAATTCTGCTGGAGTATATGCAGCTTATAAAGGAAATGCAGCTTATAGAAATCCTGCTATTGCCTCATCTCCTCAAACGGTATTCAGTTTTACACAATATCAACAACCGACAAAAGATGTTAAACCCGGTAATGTTTTAGAAACTACATTAACAGGAAATTGGACCTTAAAAAATGCAACAACAAATCCTAATGAAAGAGGTAAAGTACCAAGAAATACTTTAAGGTTTATAAGTGTAAATGGAAATACTGTTTATTCATTTTATGATCCGTTAGTAGTTAATTTTAACGGAAAATTGAACTTATATGGAAGATCTCTTGAAAATTCACTATCGACTGGAAAACCACATATGACAGTGGGAGTAGAGTATCAAACAGCGGGAGCTCATCCTTCAATATTTAAAAATAACGGAGAAATTAATCTTGAAAGAGAAGATGCCAAAAATGCAGCTCAATTAGGGATATATTTGATTGGTATGACTGCAATGGTTGAAGATTATGCACAATATCAACCAAATGATGGGAATGAAGTAGGTAAGAGAAATGGTATATCTTATCCTAAAATAACATATAAACCATGGGCAAGTGAAATGCAAAATAATGGAACAATTACTGTTAAAAGTATAGACAGTATCGGTATGGATTTTTCCGAGTTTCATTTTCATCCTACAGCGCAAATAGGAGCAAATGCAGTAAAGCAGAAAGCATGGGATAACAAAGGCTCGTTAAATGTATATATGAAAGTAGGAAATATTAATGTTACAAGTGAAGGAATATCTGCAGGAGGAACAACAAGAGGAAGTTACGGAATAAGGGTTCCGAATGTTTTTGCCCCAAATATTTATAAACCGGGGTCAAATAGAAATCCTGATACTGAGGCAATATATTATGATGAAACAATTATAAACGGAGATGGAGGTAAAGTTACATTAGAAGGAAGTTATAATACCGGAATTTCCATATCCAAGCTGATAAGAGGAGCGGGACTTTTACCTGTTACAAATCCTTATACGGAAACGACACAGGTCGGTTCAACTGAAGGTGATGTAAAAGTAGGTGAAGGACATAAGAGAGTATATGATTATCAGAAGGAAAAAGGAACAAATTTAGATAATACTGGAAGAACAGTTGATGATCCGATAGGAAATATATTTAACTTAAATATATTAGTCGGCGGAAGGGAAAATGTAGGATTCCTAAGAAAATCCGATTATATGAAAGGTGGTTATTCTGCTGCAGCACAGGCACTGGCTCAAAAAGATTTTGTAATACGGGATACACATGTTAAAAGTATAGATTTTACAGGAACAGCAGATGGGGGAGTGTTGTTCAGAACAGACAGATACGGGATAGATGTTCATAAAAATCTGACAGTAACACCAGGAAATGCGAGCTCAGCAGATAAAAGGTTCAATATAGTGTTACTCGCAAACGGTTCTATAAATCATGCAGATGCTATAGCTCCTAAAGTGAAAAATACAGGTACCGTAACTGTAAATGCAGGCGGTCAGAATGTAATAGGACTCATGGCTTATCAAGGAGGTAATGCTGAAAGTGCAGGAGATTTAACAATATCAGGGTCAGATGATTCAATAGGAATGGTAATAAACGGTATTAATGCAAGTAATAAAAAAAGTATGGGAACAAGCTCAGGAAATATAAGTGTAACAGGTAAAAGAACAGCAGGAATATATAATAATGGTTCTGTATACTCAATGACAGGAGGTTCAGTAAAAGTAAACGGAGAAAAAGCAATAGCCATTTATGCTTCCGCAGTTGGAAACAGACTTGCTGAAACAATATTGGGTGCAGGAACAGTCGAAGCTCAAGGAACAGGTTCCGTTGCTCTTTATGCAAACGGAGGTTCCGATATAACTCTGAATGGAACAACATTAAAAGTAGGAAATGGGGGACTTATGTTCTATGGAGAAGGAATACCGGGAAATCATTCTCAACTTTTACTGACAGGAAATGCAACTGCACATATTGGAACCGGCGGAACGGCATTTTATGTTAAAGCAGGAGCCGGAAGTCCATTGGAAAATATAAGATCATCAGCTTCAACAGGAACTCTTACAGTTAATCTGGCAAACGGGTCAACATTCCTGATAGCTGAAGGAAATGGCGGTAATGTCGGAGGGGAAAAAGTATCATCTCTTAGAGCCGGTTCAGGCGGAAGCGTACCGGGAATAGTAATAAATGGAACACCGGGACAATACATACCTTATAAAGCTTCAAGGGTACCTTTGACGGTAGATGTCCACTCCAATCTTGATAATGTGGCGGATGCATATTTAAATTCAGAATTTTCATCGTCAAGTATAACGGTGGAAGCCGGAAAATCGATAACAGGTTCGGGAATATTGACAGCGCCGGCAAAACTTGTAGGAAAATCCAAAGTAGCCATAGCACAAAAGAACACACAATCACCGAACAGAAATGATGTAATACTTACAAATAACGGAACTATAAACTTGACAGGAAAAGAAATGGCAGGAATAGTAGGAGAATTTGCAGAAATAATAAATAACAGTGTATTAAATACTACAGGAGATGATTCAACGGCAATAATATCCGCAAACGGTTCTGTTGCAAAAAATGACGGAACTATAACAATAGGAAACGGCGGTGTAGGAATAGCAGGAATAAACTATCTTGGAGTAACTGAAAATCCTCCATTGGGAATACCTACATACGGGAATCAATCCATAGAGTTAAGACATAACGGTAGCATAGTTTCAAACGGTACATCAAAATCGGCAATAGGAATACTTGCTGTGGATTTGGCTCAAAATAGTGCAGGAACATTGATAAATGCATCGAATTCTTCAAGAATATATTTAGGAAACGGTTCTTCAATAGATGTATCATCTGCTGCAGGAGGAATAGGAGTATACTCCAAAGGAGTATACAGAAACGGTTCAATGGCAAAAGTAAACGATGACGGTTCCATAATAAAAATAGGAAGTAATGGAATAGGATATTACCTTGAAGGCACAGAACTGGATTCCGGAGGAGGAAGTATAGAAACTGTAGGAGGTACAACAGGAAAGGGAATATTTACAGATTCAAATGTAATAAATAATAAAAATATAACTTTAATGGGAGATAAGTCTATAGGGATTCATAATTATGGAGCAAATGCTCAATATGGTCCTGGAGTGTTGGTAGCTATAAATAACGGAGGGACAATAACATTAGGTAATTCAGCAGACAGAAATAATCCAAGTATAGGTATATTTACTAAGAACGGTAATATAAACCATCAAGGAAATATAATAGCAGGAATGAGAGGTTTGGGAATATTATCGGAAACATTGGGAGGAGTTTTAAGTAGTGGAAATATAGCTGTAGGAGAAGAAGGTCTTGGAATATATAAGAAAAAAGGGTCACTTACAGTAAGCGGAGGAATCAGTACCGGAAATTCGGCAGTAGCAGTATATGGAGATGATAATGTATCAATAGTAAATAATTCTCCAAATATAACAGTAGGAGATAATTCATTCGGGTTTGCAATATTAAGTAATGGAATAAATAATTATACAGGCAATGCAGGTTCTAATTTCAGCATGGGAACAAGAAGTGTATATCTGTATAAATCCGGTGCAAACGGAGCAGTAAACAGTGCAACAAATGTAAATTCAACAGGTATAAGCAGTACAGGATTTTATGCAACAAATGGAGCAGTAATAAATAATACAGGAAATGTAAACTTTGGAAACAGTACAGGAAGTGTTGGAGCTTATGCTTCAAACAACGGTTCAGTAAATCACAATGGTGGAAGTATAACAGTAGGACAGTCAGACATAAAAAATAAATACTATGCAATAGGAATGGCAGCACAGAAAGGCGGGAAAATTTATAATAGTTCAGTAATAAATGTAACAGGTAATTACGGAATAGGAATGTTTGCAGAAGGTATAGGAACAGTGGCTGAAAACCATGGAACAATAAATTTAATATCTGCAGGAGAATTGAAAGGTGCTTATGGAATGTATCTGAATAATGGAGCATATGGAGTGAATGCAGGAACAATAATCTCAGGAAGATATTCAGGAGATGCGAATAAAGAGGCTTCATATGGAGTAGCAGTATTGAACGGAGCAACACTTGAAAACAGAGGAACAATAGATATTGATATGGATAATTCCTATGGGATATATATAAAAGGCGGTATAATAAAGAACTATGGTACGATAAATATATCAGGAACAGGTTCAGTAGGAATAAGAAATAAAAATGGTAAAGATGCAAACGGGAATCCGATAACAGATGCAAGTATGGCAGGAGCAGGAGTAAATACAAGAAATGGAGCCAATGCTTATGTGGATGAATCGGGAGCAGGTTCACAACCTTCGATAGCAGGAAGCACGATAATATCTCCATCAGGAGTAGCAACAATAGACGGTAAAGTTGTTCCACTTCATGATTTGACACCGGGACCAAATCCTAAGACAGGAAACTTTGCATTTTCAAATGTAGGTATTTATATAGATACACTTGGAAGAACAAATCCTATAAATTGGGTGGACGGCTTTGTTCCGAATACTGATAATGATTTGATAATAGGGAGTGAAGCAGCAGAACTGTCAAATAGTAAAGCTATAAAAATAGGTAAAAATATAATAACACCTTATATAGCACCTTACCAGTCACTTGGTGGAGGAACGGGAGGTAAATTGAATGCGATATCAGGGTCTCTTACATGGACAGTACAACCTATAGAAGGAGCAAGCGGATTCCCTGAAGAAGCAATAATGGCAAAAATACCTTATACGGACTTTGTAGCAAAAACTGAAAATGCTTGGAATTTTGCAGACGGACTTGAGCAGAGATACGGAGTGGAAGCAATAGGGACAAGAGAAAAACAGTTATTCAATAAATTGAACAGCATAGGAAAAAATGAACAAGTATTACTTACACAGGCTTATGACGAAATGATGGGACATCAATATGCAAATACACAACAAAGAATATACGGAACGGGAAGACTTCTAGATAAAGAATTTACTCATTTGAAGAAGGAATGGGATAATAAATCCAAACAGTCGAATAAAATAAAGACATTCGGAATAAGAGATGAGTATAAGACTGATACGGCAGGAGTAATAGACTATACAAGTAATGCATACGGAGTGGCTTATGTACATGAAGATGAAACGATAAAACTTGGAAACAGTACAGGTTGGTATGCAGGAGCGGTACATAACAGATTTAGTTTTAAAGATATAGGTAGATCTAAAGAAAATACTACAATGCTGAAAATAGGGGTCTTTAAATCAAAAGCATTTGACCATAATGGAAGTCTTAATTGGACGATATCTGGAGAAGGTTATGTATCGAGAAGTGATATGCATAGAAAGTTCCTT
>NZ_RQYW01000034.1 GCF_003932895.1 Leptotrichia sp. OH3620_COT-345
GTAAACTCTTTATCAAGTAATGTACCCGTTCTGTTTATTCTCTGTTGTACATTTGCATACTGATGTCCCATCATTTCATCTGTTGCCTGATAGAATAATGCTTCTTCATTTTTACCTATATTATTCAGCTTATTGAATAATGCTTTTTCTCTTGTTCCGAGTCCTTCCACTCCGTATCTTTGTTCAAGACCGTCAAGGAAGTTATATGTATCCGTTACTTCCACAGGAGAAGGTTCTTTTCCTGCATATGCAGTATAAGGAATTTTAGCAAGGTATACATTATTTATTAATCCTGTATTCTGATCAAGTGTTGCAGTCGCAAGCCAAGTAAATGAACCTGAATATATTTTCCAGTTTGTTACTTGTGGAGTTGCAGCTATTGTATCATTGTAAGGTTTAATTATGTCTCCATTTACTTCTATATACTTACTTGTCGTAGCTTCTGCAGCTTCCGAACCTATTATAAGATCGGCTTCGGACATTTGGATATTACTTAAGCCCAATATAGGATTTGTACCTTTTAAAGTATCAATATACATTCCGAATGAAGAACTTAATAAATCTCTATTCCCCTCAACAACTGATATGTTTACTATCGGTTGTAATATTCCATCTTTTGATATTGTTGCTGTAGGAGAACCTGCAGGTGCTTTAATTTCGACTCCTTCCACTTCTTTACCCGTAGGCTTGCTTCCAGGTGTAAATGTTTCTTGTGCTCCGGAACCTATTGTTATAGTTCCGTGATTTCTTACTGTTCCTCCTGTTACTAAGAACTGAGCATACCCTCCGGGAGAGTTTATATTAATGGTTCCATTATTTACAAGACTCGATCCTTTTCTCACTACGACTCCTACCGCTGCATTAGGTGTTCCCACTGTTGTGATAGTTCCATCATTTACTCCGGTTGCTCCGTTATCAAGATAAATTCCCATTGCTCCGTCAGCAGCCAGATTAATAGTTGCTCCCGCTGCATTTCTTACTGTTGAAGTAGTACCCGTAGCATACATTCCTATACTATTGTTTCCATTTACATTAATTACAGAGTTATTTACTATATTTCCGTTATCTGTAGCCATTCCTATACCGAATCTTGATGTTCCCGTATCGGATGCTCCTATTGTTATAGGTGCATTATTTACAGCTGTTCCTCCACCTATTGAGTAGACACCTACATTTCCTATTCCTGTTCCGAAGTTTATAGGTGCGTTATTCGTTACTGTTCCTGCTGAATATAGTCCATAGTTTTCCCCTGTTGTCGAAGTCAAAGCAGTATTATTAGTTACAGTTCCGTTGACATCATTGGAATAGACATAAATAGCTCTGTTTCCTAAAGTTATATCTGCTAATGGTGTACTTGTGAAATTAAATGGTGAACTTCCCTGTACTGCAACAAATCCGTAAGAATTATCTCCTATATTCATTTTTCCGTCATTTGTTACAATTCCTCCATTTTCAAGATAAACTCCGACAGCTTCATTGTTACCTACATTTACTATGGAACTTGGTACCAGTCTAACTGCTGTTCCTTTGGAATATATTCCTATTCCGCCGTCTCCTACTGTAACTTCTCCGTCATTGGCTACTTCATATCCGAATATACCTATTGAATTGTTTCCTGTCTTAATTTTACCTGTTGCTCCGTTACTTACTACAATATCACTTACATCTGTAAAAATTCCCACATTAGGATTGGAAATATTTGATGCATCACCCAGTGTAATAGTTCCCGAGTTATTTATTTGATAATTATTTCCAAGTCCATATATACCTACTGAACCTTCACCGGATAAATTAATATTTCCTGTTGAAACATTGTTAACTTTTATATTTGAAGGTCCCGTTCCGGTACCGTCAAAAGTTATTCCTATTGCTTTAGTTCCTGTTGAAGTTATTGTTCCTGAGTTTGTTGCCGTTCCTGTAGTTGCACCCTTTACATATAATCCTGTAGAGTTGTTTCCTAAATTAATCGTTCCTTCATTTGAAAGAAGTGAGTCATTTTCTCCATAAAGAGCTGTAGAGGAATCACCTATATTGATTATTCCCGAAGGGGCATTTGTAAGTTCGGCAAAACTTCCGTAAATAGCTGTGGAATTTGCTCCTGAAAGATTAATATTTCCGCTGTTTGTAAGTTGAACATTATTTCTTGATGCTGTCTGGTTTGCCTGTGCCATGGCAACCTGTCCTGCCTGAGTTCCCGTAATTGTGTTACTGTTGTTATTTTCAATTGATGAATTTGAAATTTCCAGCTGATTATATGCATCATTTGCATTATCAAGATCTACTGACTGATTTACTGCCAGCTTGCTTAAATAAAGCATAAATGATTTATAATCCGTACCGTTTATTGTAGCTCCTCCTAAAGCTGCTGCAAGGTTTGAAGCACTTGTATCAGATAAATTCATTGCTACGTCCTGAGCTATAAACAGTCTTGAACCTGAAGCCATGTTCAATGTCAGATTATTCATACCGTTAAATCTGCTTGTAGCCCATGCTCCTATTGCTGTGGAATCAAACGGACTGTATCCTGCACCTTTGTAAAGGAAGGCAGTTCCTCTGCTGTTTGAATCAGTTCCTCCTGCAATATTGGCAGTAATTGGAGCTGTAAATTTTATTACTCCCGTATTGTCAGTATAAAATGCTAATGATTTCTGCCCTGTATTTATTATATTGTTTGCATTAAATTCAACTGTTCCGCCTTTAGCATAAGTATTGAATGCCCCGTCTGTTGTACTTATTGTAGTATCGGCTATTTTTAAAGTCGAACCTGCTCCTGCCGAATAAGCTCCTATTGAAGCCGAACCGTCTACAGTTATATCTGATACTCCTGTTGACTGAGTAAGTGTCGCTCCGTTCATTGCGGCAAGTCCTACTGAACCGTCGGAAGCACTTAAAGCTTTTCCGTCTACAGTTATAGCTCCTGTACTGTTTACAACAGAACCGTCGGCAATTATTGCTTTTATTGATTTTCCTGAAGCGTTTATATTTCCGGTATTTGTAACCGTTCCTGAAGATTTTGAAAATATTCCGGTTGAACTGTCAGAGTTATTTACTTCAATATTTGCCCCTGTCATTAAGTCATCTGCTGCAGCGGTATATATACCTATATTAGACTTCCCATCTAATATTTTTATACTATTAGGTCTTGATCCGGCATTATTTTCACTTAAATTTACAATTCCATCATTTATAAATACGAGAATATTTTTTTCTCCATTTGTTGATTTTATAGTATAATCATTAATTGTAAATGGCTTAGTCCCTGTATAATTAAAATACATTCCTACATTTGAAGTTCCCGATAAATCCATATTAAATACAGACTCTCTCGAATTTAAAGGAATCTGTTCTATTCTATTTCCATCTGCACTTTGACTAAATGTTGCTAAACCGCCGTCAAGATCGGCCCATCCTGTAAAGGCTGCCCCTACTGAGGACTCTCCTGATATATTAATAGGCCGGTTAAGTAAAATTTCAAATCCAGGATAATCATACTTACTATTTACTATGATTCCTCTTTGATTTTTACCGTTCAAATTAAGAGCCCCTTCATTTATAATACTGTATCCTCCTTCAGCAGCAGTTCCGATAGCATAAGTATCTTTTCTATGGGGAGTTCTTCCATCCATAAATACAAAAACATTTCCATCTCCATTTAATGTAATTGTCCCTTTGTTTGCAAAATACTGAACCCTGTTCATAGAACCGCTTTCATCTAACGCAATCCATAAATAATTATCGGCACCGTTACTGTTAATTGTTCCATTATTAATAAATCCTATATTTGATTTACGACCATTTCCATGATACTGAGAAGTATACATAGCAAGTTTCAAACCATCAAGATTTATTGTTGAACCGTTACCTATATTCCATGTAGATTCTCCATGGTCATTATGTCCGTCTGTATGAAATAACCATCTCTGATAATTTGTCCCTGCTCCTTTTACATTTATTGTCGTATTTTCTATTTTAACTTCATGTCCACCGACCAATTTCATGGCAGAATAACCCGTATATCCCGTTGTATTCAAATTACTGGAATACGTACTTCCTCCATTATGTGAAGCTCCTTTATGTCCTGTAAAAGTGACTCCGTTTGTACTTATATCCATCGTAGCACCGTTATTTACAGTAACATCCATTGTTCCTCCCGATGTACTGTATTGAGCTATCATCCCTACATTCTGGTTTGAAAGACTTCCTGCCAGAGCCGTATTATTTCCTCCGTCTTTAATATACATGTCATCGCCATTTCCGGTTGCTGGAGCTGATATTACAGCTATATTTATAGTAGGAACTTGTGGAGGATTTATCGTCGGATCCGTCGGTTTAAAGTCAATAGGTGTCGGTGTCGTAGGTGTAGCTGCTGTCGGCGGTGTTAATACTAAAGCACCTTTTGCGACCGGTCTCGGTGTAATTCCGGCATTTAATTCCAACTCAACTACAGGTTCCAACACAGGTTTATTACTTGCAAGACCGTATCCCGCTTTTAATCCGCTTCTTGCATTTGATGAGGCAGAAGTAGGATCTGCCGAAACAGCCAATAAATTATAAAACGAACTTAAAGGAGATACATATCTGTTAAACTCATTTTTATCTCTTTCAAGTATTCCCTCATAAGGATATTTTTCTTTTTTATCTCCTCTTCCTTTATATGCTCCTCTCCAGTTACTATAAAAATAGTTCATTCCAAATTGCCATGAACTCCATGGAGATTTCACCACCTGATCTCCCTGTTCCATTAATTGTATTAACTCAAGATTTGCATTTTTCAGTAATCTGTTGTTTTCCCTCTTTGCCTGCTTAAATGCACTATGCATATCATTTATTGATGAATTAAGCTCTTTTCTTGTTTGACTTATGGCATTTTCAGTACTCTTCACTTCAGGTGGCGTCAAGCCTTCTGAAAATGTCAGCATCCCCATTAATAAGAAACTTAGCAAAAGACCTTTTGTGTACTTAACATCTTTACATCTTTTTGCCAATGCTCTTAAGTCCTTTTCCATTTTCTTTAAATTATTACTCATTTCTTTTCTCCCTCTCTATTTTATTTAGATTCTTAAAATAGCTTTCTTTCATAGATTTGGTTAATTCTTTCTTATCAGTTTAAATTCTATTCTTCTGTTCTGTGCTCTTCCTTCCGCTGTCTCATTTGTCGCAACAGGTTCCTCTTCCCCACGTGTCTCAACTCC
>NZ_RQYW01000035.1 GCF_003932895.1 Leptotrichia sp. OH3620_COT-345
GATTCAGAAGATTATGCAAGTTTTTATGGAAGACAGTTTGAGAGATATTACAATAGACAGTTTGGAGAAAATGATGTAAAGTTCATAACAGAAAGACTAAAATATACAAAAGAACAACTTGGTAATGATTGGGAGAATGATATAGTTTCAATTCATGGTGGAGCAAGTGCAAAAGCAAAAGATGTAGATGGTCCTAGACTGAAATATGTAGAAAAAGGATTGTTTAAAAAAGAACTGAAAAAAGAATTAGACTTTGTTTATAACATAGGTATACAGCTATATTCAGATAAAGGAGTAAGGGAGATTTCAAATTATAAACATAGGGAAAACAGTATAAAAATCATATGGAGCCATAGTTTAGGAGCTGATTCAACATTGGAAGCTTATGCAATAGGATATAGAGAAAAAGTGAATAAAATAGGTTATAACAGTGGTTATCCATTAACATATAAGAAAGAAACGGGAAAAATAATAAGACCGGAAAGAGCAGATGAATTAAATATAGTAATGCCGAGAATAGATTTTATAGAAAAATATTTAAGCAGAGCAAGTAAAAATGCAGTAACTGTAAATTTATATGTATTGAAAAATGATAAAGGATTAAGTGTAGTTAAAGATTATGGTGATAGAAGTTATGAAACATTACAAAAAAAGATAAAAGAAAGAAAAATAACAATACCTGATAATGTAAAAATAATAACATTAAATCCAATTTATAAAAAAGATAATTTGCTTCTTCCCGATTATACAATAAATAATCATGCTCCTGCATTGGATTATGGTAATCCAATGTTTAGTCAAATATGGAAAGAATATGAGAAGGTGTCTAAATATGGAAAATAAAAAATACTATATTTTAAATATGTTATCACCAATTTATTTCATGGTTATGTTGATAATACCTCAAAATTTAATATCTGATAGTTATTTAGTTATTCTGTATTATATGTTAGGCTTATCTTTAACATTATTTTTAAAGTTTAAATTAATGGAAATAGTAAATAATTTTTTATGTTTTTGCTTGTGTTTAGATATTGAAATAGTTCCGATTAAAATAATAGTGGGATTAATTTTTATGGGTATGACAATACACTATGCTTTACAAAAGAAAAAGAAAAAAGCTTCCAAGTATTTATTAGGCTTAATTATATATGTTATTTCATTTCTGATTATTATGACAATAAGTTTATTACTATTGTGGAGTTAATAGAATATAAATAAGGAACAGAAAAGTAATAATAGTGGTTACGTAGCTTACTTGAAGAATTAACGAATAAAGAAATATTATGGAGAAAGTTTCTATAATTCAAGAGTACTTTAGATAAAAATTATTAATGGAGCAAAAATATGTGGCAGTGTTAATGAGAGTAAAAGAATATCCCAAAACAATTAAATAAGGAGATAAAATGAAACTTTTTGTCAAAATATGGAATAAGTCATAAATATAAATAAAAGAAAAATATTAGTTTTCTATTTTAAGAACAATGATAACTTATGAAAAATTATTTTTAAATTTGTCTATAATCTTTGCAGAAATTAATATAGGAAAAGAAAAATATAATAAAAAATAAGAAATGTTGTGAGAGAATTAAATCAGATATTCAAAAAAGTTAAATATTAATATCTTTTCTCTAACATTCAAATAATTTCAATGAAAAAAATATGAGAATGAGCATTAAGAAAAATTAGTGTCTGAATAACGTAAAAATAATATCTTTAGACTCTATACATAAAAATAAAGTTAGACTTTATCCAGATTATACGGTAAGTAATCATACTCCCACATTGGATTATGGTAATCCAATGTTTAATCAAATATGGAAAGAATATGAGAAGGTGTCTAAATATACAAAATAAAAAATATTATATTATGAGTTTTATTTCTCCATTTCTCTTTTTAATATATGGAATAATAGAAATAAAAGGATTTGTTTTAATTCCTTATTATATAGTTCTGATTGGATATATGTTGATTTTTAAAATTTTTGGAGCAGATTTAAGAGAAATTATGTTTAATATTTTTTCATTATTTTTAGTTTTTGGTTTCAAAACTTATATTAAAATTATTCAGGGAGCGATATTAGTATCAATAATATTTTATTATTTAAAAAAAGGAAAGAAAAAAGAATTAAAAAAATACATTATAAGTGCATTAATATCGATATTTTCATATTTACTGGCTATGATAGTTTTAATAGTGTTATTATGGAACTAAAATTGTTTTTGTCAAGTAAAATTATAACACTTATTGATATTTTTCTTCTAAACAATACAATGAACAGCAATAGGAGTACTTGATTTATATCATAGAAGAGAAAACGGTTTAAAGGATTCAGAAGATTATGCAAGTTTTTATGGAAGACAGTTTGAGAGATAATTACAATAGACAGTTTGGAGAAAATGATGTAAAGTTCATAACAGAAAGACTGAAGTATACAAAAGAACAGCTCGGTAGTGATTGGGAGAATGATATAGCATTTGGATTAAAAGAGAGTACGACATTAGCAGGTTTTCTTGCTTTATTAGACGGACCTTTGCCGATAGGAGAAGTTGTTGGATTGTCTATAATAGGCGGAACAGTGATAATAGGTGGGATTGCTTATTATAAAGAACATAAAAAAAATGCAAGTGAAAGAACTAGAAACAAGCATGAAAAGGGAAACGCTAGAAGACAGAGAAACCAAGGGGGGGAGAAAAAGAATTGGAAACCTAAAAATTCTGGAAGGAGATAGTTATGATAAAACAAATTCTTTTAAGTTTAAAAAATGAAGATATTATAGGGATATATAGATTTAGAAATAATGATTTCGTAGTGGGAAATATTTTAAAAATTTTAGATAATTATTTATTTTTAAATTCTTATGATACAAATGGAGAGAATAATGGAATAAAGATATTGTTATTAAATTCAATTGAAAGAGTTGTCTTATATTCAAGTTATATAGAAAAATTAAAAAAAAATAAACAAACAAAAAAATCAATAATAGATAAAAAAAAATTTGTTAAAGATTTTTATAAAGTTATTATAGAAGAGAAAATGTTGATTTCATTAGAATTAGAAGATGGTAGTACTGAAATGGGATATATTGTAAAAAAAGAAAAAGAATTTTTATATTTTAATTTTATAGATGATTTGAGAAAAGTAACTTCTATTGAAATAATTAAAGAAGATTATATAAAAAGATTAAAAATATTAGAAGATATTGAAGTTTGGTCAAAAGAAGAAAAGATAATAAAAATAAAAATGTATACAGATGAAATATATTTTGGAAATATAATAACAAAAAATAAAAATTATTTAATATTAAGAGAAAGAATGGAGTTTAATAATGATGATATAATTTCAGTTATAAAAGTAGAAAAAATAGAGGAAATAACAGAAATTTTAGAAGTTAATGAAATACAAAAAGTAGAACTAAAAGAGTTGTATAAAAATGTAGATTTTTACAATATTTTAAATTTTAGTTTGAAAAATCAATTGTTATTATTTATAGATAATGAAAAATATTTAGAAACAAAAGTAGGAATAATTACTGAGTTAGGAAAAGATAAGTTGAAATTAAAAGAATTTAGTCAATATAGAAAATTTTCAGAAATTTCAACTATAAGTTATTCAGAGATACAGCTGTTATATGTTCATAATTATAAAGTGATTTAAATTTTTACTATATTCTATGTTATATAAAGTAAATAACAAAATAGCAATTGAACTATTTAGCCTTGGAGGTGGGTATTTTAGTTATGATGCTGGAAAGTAGTAAAAAAAGCTGAATATTTAGAAGAAAAGAGGCGAAAAAGAGGAAAAATACTGATAATTAGTTTTTTTATAATTTGGATAGTTTCTTTTATAATAATTTTTTTAATAGTTGCTTTAAATGGAGGATTTCAAAATGCAACAAAAATTAATGGAATAGGGGCTGAAATTAGTCATCCAGATGAAATATTTATAAATAATAATCAACTATCTTTAAAAGAAAAAAAGAAATTTTCAAGTATTATAAATGAAAATTATGAAACAGTTTTCATACACAATTTTAAACAGGAGGATATTATAAATAATACTGTACTAAATGTAGTATTTAAAAAGAAAGGGAAGGAAAAGGAAATAAAAATATATAATGACTTTAATTGTGTTGATATAAATTATTGCCCTGATTATTATATATTAGAAACTGAATATGAAGGAAAGAAAGAGTATCTATCAATAGTAAAAGATAAGGAAATGACAGAAATACTAGAAAAATATAGTGAATAAAACAATAAAATACTAAAATAAAAAACCTCGGCATTCAAAATTTTCCGAGTAAATATGAAATTATGCTGAAAGGAAAAACAGGGGTATACAAAGTAGGTATAAACTATGGTGAAAAAGATAAGAGTAGAGAAGTACTTTCTACAATAGGAAGTAATGTAAAGATAAATCAGGATATATCGGATGTAAATAGAGATATAAATAGACAAAAAGGGGAGTTTGAGGGAAGAGAAATAAGAGCTATAAATGTGGATTTAGGGATGGAATATTGGTTAACAAAAGCAGGAAGAGGAAAAGCAAAGGATATATTTGAGGAAGCGGGAAGAAGTGTAGAAGGGCTAAAAGAAGTTTTAATCCATA
>NZ_RQYW01000036.1 GCF_003932895.1 Leptotrichia sp. OH3620_COT-345
TATAATGCAAAAGTAATATATACAGACCCGTCAAAAGCACCACAGTTGATAGATGAGAACGGTAATATCAAATCGGGAACGGCTTATGTAGGTAAAGATGGAATGCATACGATAATAATAAACACAGAAGACCCGAAGAATAGCACTCGTTCAGGAATAATAGGCATGATATCTGAAGAAGGCAGTCATATAATAGGGAAAATAGAAGGACGACAGATACAGACAGGGACAGAAGAAAAGGGACTTGAAAGTACGAGAAGAGCAACAAACGAATACTTTACCGATAAATACAAAAAGAATGATATTCCTATAAAAGCAAAGTCGGATGGAAAAGATTACAGTAATATTGATTTTGGTGAGAATGTGGGAGATGACAGGGGAGCGTGTTTATCAAATGGAAAAGTACTTGTTGGCTGTAAAGGCAGAGAACCGAGAAAGTTAACTCCGGAAGAGCAGTTACAAAATGACAGGATTACGAGCTTTATTGTAAATTTAACTCCTGTAGGAAAATACAAAATAGCAGCGGAATCTATAATAGGTGAAGATTTAGTTACAAAACAAAAGTTATCACCAATAGAAAGACTTATGCCTGCGTATTCTATTATGAAGGGTGTTATTAATTCAGTAAATTTTGGAGTTAAAGATAATAACTTTAAGAAAAATGAAGACAACAAAAAAATTGATAACAACAGTAATAAGAATAAAAAACCTGTTAATAAGGAATTACATGAAAAGATAAATAATAGAGGAGAAGGACATTATCTAAATTTACAAGCTGATAAAAAAGTAGGAAATACAACAACAAAATATAGGAATTTTGAACATATATCAAAAGGTGAAATACAAGTAAATGGCAAAAAAGTAGAAGTAAAAGGAGGACATTCGACACGAAATGGGATTATAATAGAAGAAAAGTTACAGGAATATCCGGGAGGTTCATATGAAGCCAAGATAAAAATACCAGATCCGAATAATCCGGGGAAATATTTATCGAAAACAAATAATAATGGAAAATCAACGATGTTTCCAGACCATTGGACAGAAAATAGAATAAAAGTAGAAATTGATAATGTTCTTAAAAATCCTAAAAATTTTCGTAAAAATAGCAAATGGCAAGGAGCAACATCGTCAGGGGTTGTAATAGAAGTTATTTATAGAGAAAGAAAAGTTATAACAGCTTATCCGATAGATCCTAAAAAAATATCAAAATAAAAATATAGGAGGAAAAATGAAATTAATTTTTGAATATGTACGTCATAAAAATTGGGAAACTGAGAGCTATACTAAAGAATGTGATTCTTTTAGAATACCAAGTTATATAGCTGAAAAAATGGATTATAGTGATTACATGACCATAGTCTTAAGAAATAACATATTAGACGAAACTTTTTTAGCAAATTATTTAGGTACTGTAGATTTAGGTTTAGCAGAATATGTTTTAGATAAATTAAAAGATAAAAGTATAGATGATAGTGATATAGGTTCTCAAGGTTGGGAAGCATATATTGAAAATGATAAGGTTATGATTACAGTAATGTTTAGTACAGAAGATGATGAAAAGGTATATATAGATAGAAAAGAGGTAACATATGCAATGTTAAAGTGGAAAAAGTTTTTAGAACGAAAATTTGATAGTCCAAATTATCAAGAAATTATAAATACAGAAGATGTTTATAAATGAAGATAGTAAAAAACTTCCCCGCATTGTCGGAGTCGACTGAAAGGAGCGAAGACCGCGGGGTAGCGGGAGTATGAGGGCGGCAATGAGCCCTCATATATTTTAAACTAATTTCAGAGCAATTGATGATAGAAGAATTGAAGCAAAGAATGCAATTTCAAACTTGAAAGATTACTGTAAAAAGAATGGTAATGTTTGTAGATATTCTTCAGAGAAAAAGGAATATGAATTTTATGATACAAAAAAGTTGAAAGAATATGAAGGATATTTAAAGTTATCAGGGTTAAAAGATTCAGTTAAGATAGTAAATAGAAGAAAAGAATACGAATATGCAAAAGAAAGTCGGAAGTATAAAGATGATAGAGCTACAGCCAATAAAGAACAGATAAGGTTGGGAGAAGCACTTGCAAGATTTAACTATGCACAGCTATATCAGACATATATATTTCAGGGAGGAGAAAAAGACCTTAATGCATTTGAAGCTTCAGAAGGATTTAAATTTAGAGAGAATAAATTCATATCGGATATAAAGAATTCGGGAGTAGAATTTGGAGGGAAGTATGAGTTATATGACGGTAATAGTTATATAACAAGTTTGAAGAGTTATGAGGATTTGGCAAGGTTTTCAGGAGTGGCGAGTAAAAATGGAATAAAGTTGACAATGAGTGAAGTGTATACATCGGCATTATTAACTCAACATGACCCGAGACCTTTAAAGATAGATATAAAGGGTTCGGCAATAGCAGGAGAGGAAGTAACAGTAGTTGCAGGGGCAGTAATGTCAAGAAATCAACTTGATAAGATGCCAAAATATGGAAAGCCTAAGAATAAAGTGGAAACTGAAAGAACCGAGCAAAAGGGAAATAAAAATAATGATTATTATAATTCTAAAAGTAAACAATTAGAATATGGAAAAAGTATTGAAGAAAAGGCAAAAGATACTTATCATAAAACACCTGCAACATTTGATTTGGAAATGATAAAAGAAAAACCTGCACTTATAAGAAATGACGGAAGAGTAGAATACCTGAAAAAAGGTTACATAAATGGAAAAGAAGGAGTATTTCATATAACAGTAAGAAATGGGAATAAGGTTATTCATAAGAATTTTATTGAACAAAAGGATTGGAAGAGATACATGGAAAAATATGAATTACTGGATTATAATCAAATAAAATAAGAATAGGAGTAAAATATGAATATAGACATAATAATATGGTCAGAAGGTTTGTATGATGATTATATGAAAATTATAGCAGATAATGTTGTTGTTCATAATGGATATTTTTATCGTATTCTTTCTAATGAAAATAATATTATAGGTTTAGAATTAAATTATGGAGAAGAAGGTACAAATCATAATGTTTATTTAAAAAAATATAAAGAAAAAATAATAACTGTACCCGATTATAATTTAATGTATAAATATAATTACATTTACAAACCTGTGGAATTTACTTTTAAAGAAATAGAAAAAATTAAATTGGAAGAAGAAATGCCTAAAATCAGAAATATAACTATAGAAGATATAGTTTTAAGTTGGATACTAACAAGTGAGTTTAAAGATTACTGTTCAAATATGGAAGAATATAAAAAACTTTTGTCAAGAAATATTTATTATGTATCTGATGAAAAATTGAATGAAAATATAGAAGAAAGGTTTACTGAACTATTTAATATAAAAGAAGGAATTATAGAAGAAGTAAGTGATATTTCAGAATATGAAATAATAGAAGTTTATTTGAATAAAGGAACAGTTTGGAATGCCTTTTTGAAAAAAGATAACGAGATATATTTAAATACAGGTTTGAGTATAAGTATAAAAATTAAATTTTAAAAAATCCCCCGCATTGTCGAAGTCGACGAAGGAGCGAAGACTGCGGGTAGCGGGAGTATGAGGGCGGCAATGAGCCCTCATGGACTCTTTTCAGTAAAAATAAATGAATATGTAGGAAAAGATATAGAAAATCATGATACACTGACAACAACAGGCGGTTCAATAAACCTACAGGCAGGAAAGAATCCTATAGGCGGAATAGGGATAAATCAGGAAAAACGTGATAAGGAAGGTATATCAAGAAATACGGTATTAGGTGACATAGAAATAGGAAATGCAACAGGAGCCCCTATTAACAGAGATATTACAAAAGCCAATGAAATAACAAAAGATACTCACAACAGTACAAATATAAATATAGAAGGTCAGACAATAGATTACCTGACAAATCCTTCAAGATTAAAAGAGGATTTGGATAAAGCAAAACAGGAAATAAAGGATATAGGGACAGCCATAAAAGAATCAATAAATGACAGAGGAGATGATAACAGAAACTTTTTGGGTCAGTTGGGAGAAGGAAGATTAAGAACAACAATAGACAACATAGCAGG
>NZ_RQYW01000037.1 GCF_003932895.1 Leptotrichia sp. OH3620_COT-345
GATAACTTTCGATGTAGTTACAAAGTGGTATACTTACGAAAATTTAACTTTTGACATGATTGAAAATGGTAAAGTTCTTTCTGGTAAGTCTAAAATTTATGGAGGAACCGCACCAGGAGACTATAAGTATATCGAAGGAACCTCTTACACTTATTATGGGGAAAGTGACATAGGCCGTTTAAGCCGTTGGGAAATAAAAGAAAAAATATTTAGTTTTATGGGGGTATTATATCCGAAACTTCCTAAAACACCTGCTGGAGTTAGATTTTTAGACGATGTTGGAAACGAATATACTGCAATTGTGTTTAAGACGGAACAGGTACAAGATTATATTTTAATTAATACAGATGTAAATGACGAATTTTATCAAGGCTGGAAGGGTACAACTGTACTAAACTTATTCCCTGTAATGAACTTTGAGCGATACAGAACTCGTATAATTGAAAAAGGTCAAATGGAGCTAGTTAATTTAAGTAAGGCAGAGCTTAAAATCAAGAGAAAGGCGGACTTTATTTAATGTTAGAAGCTAACGTTTATGATAACTTTAACCCTAACTATTACAATATATCTGATTTCAGAATGCCTAATGGTAAAAAAGAAAAAAGAGGCCTTCCAATACCAAAGGCAAGATGTCAAGTTATTGATTACGAACTGTGGGAAACAGGCTATCTTTACACTTCATCAGCTACATTGACCGTTTCGGTAGAAGTTGGCGATATTGTTCAAGTACTTTTTCCTGAAGTTGTTCCAATTGAAGAAGCTCTAGGTAAGAGGAAAAAACTGAATTTAGATATGGTTTACCTTGTGACCGATGTAGACGAAAGTAATAAAGCTACGTTAAAAAACTACTTTTGGGCAATGATTGAAAGTCTTGACGTTCCAAACGCAATAGCCAAAAAGACAAACTCTGGTATAATTAATTATTTAATTGACCCTAATAAAAATAATTTAATGAGTTATGGTTATTTCTTTGATTCAAGTATCTTTGCTGGAAAGGCTACGATTAATCGTAAAGCGGAAACTTCATCAGCTCATGATGTAGCAAAAAGGATATTTTCCAAGGTTCAATTTCAACCAACTACAACCATTCAACACGCTCCATCTGAAACAGACCCTAGAAACTTGTTATTCATTAACTTTGCTTCAAGAAACTGGAATAGAAAAAGAATCACGACAAGGGTAGATATTAAGCAAAGTGTGACAATGGACACGGAAACAATAGTAGAACGTTCAGCTTATAATTTTGCTGTTGTGTTCGTTAAAAATAAAGCAACAGATGACTACACAGACCCTCCTAAAATGTACACAGCAAAAAATAACGGAGATGTCATTGATTATAGCACTTATCATGGAGACGGAACAGACTTGCCAGATGTAAGGACAACCAAAACATTGTTTTATGATAGAGATGACCACGGAAACCCTCCTGAGTTGTCTACTATTAAGGTTGAAATTTCTCCCTCTACAATCGTCACAAGGTTATTCTTTAATCAAAATGAACTTTTTCCTTTGTATGTTAATGACTTAGTAGATATTTGGTACGAGGGCAAGCTATATTCAGGATATATAGCAGATAGAGTTAAAACAGAGTTCAATGATAGACTTATTTTTGTAGGAAGTGGAGACAAACCGAATGTTATATGAGTATGTAGCTACTTATGGCGACAAATATAGAATAGATAGCTTTAAAGGGCATAGAGAGCTTCGTAAAGACCACTTAGAACTATTGCAAGGTAAAGTGTACTATAATAGTAAAAACACGCTTAGAATCGAGACCACGCTCTTGTATGAAGTCGGACAATTTGTATCAATTGGTGGTTATCCTTATGGCGGTAGAAAATTTAGATTGTTAGAGCTATCAATTACTGATAACCCAGTTTTAGATAAAGCGGAAATAATTTCAAGAAAGGTTAAAAATGACAATTAAAAACTTCACGTTTTTCAGTCCAAATGGTACAGAGTTTCCAGTCGGTTCTAATAATGACGGAAAACTATACATGATGTTGACTGGAATGGGCTATAGAACAATTAGGCGCAAAGATTGGAAAAGTCCATTAAATACAGCCCTTAACGTGCAATATGTTAACACATCAATCGTTGCAGGCGGGAGGTATTTTGAACTATTGAATGAAACTGTTGCCTTAAAAGGTAATGCAGTTAATTATATCCATGCAAATATTGACTTAACGCAAACAGCAAACCCTGTAAGTTTATCAGCAGAAACATCAAATAATAGTAACGGTGTTGATATAAACAACGGTTCTGGCGTTTTGAAAGTTTGTTTTGATGTTGTTACGACTTCAGGAACTGGTGTAACAAGCATTAAGCCAATTCTTCAGGCTAGTACTTTAGATAGTATTTCTGCAAACGATTTATCACTTAAAGATTCAATCAATGCAAATAATTTATCACTTAAAGGTTCAATCAACGCAAATAATTTATCGCTTAAAGGTTCAATCAATGCAAATGATTTATCGCTTAAAGGTTCAATCAATGCAAATGATATATCACTTAGAGGTACAATCGATGTTCCAACTCAAATGTTGACAATTCAAACTGGAAATGGTATGCAGTTGCAATTCACTAAAAAGAACGATGATTTAGTAATTGTTAGACTCTTTGGTAGTGTATCAACTACAAAAGCTGGCATTAAAATGTCTGGACCATGGGTAGATAAAGAATTTCGTCCAGCTGTTGTTCAAAGTATTGTTGGTCATTTTGCTGGACATGAGACTTCTTTCCATATTGACATAGACACAAACGGTAGTATTACTTGGTGGGGACCAGATATTGGTAAAACACCTATTGCAACACGTGGTAACGGAAGTTACTTCATTAAATAACAAAATAGAAAGCGAAACAAAATGGTAACTAGAATGATTTTAATAACTATCTTAATTTTAGCGATTCTTTTCGCTACATGGGTAAAAGATAGAGAAGCAATGAACCCACCTTTCAAACGTAGACTTGTGATTGACTTAACGGTTATTTTATCCCTGTGGGTTTTATATGCGGTCTTCTTCTTTACACAAACTCCCTCAACTTCTGATATTGCCAAAACTGTGATTGACGTAGGTTTATTGTACTTTGTAGGGCAATTTATTTATTTGGTCGCAAAAATCAGTCCTATGTTCGACGGTTTGGTTAAACTTATGAAAAAGAACGGTGTAAGTGTTCCAGAAGTAGAAGAAGAACAAACGGAGGATAAAAAAGAATGAATATAACTAATGCTGGTGTACGTGGT
>NZ_RQYW01000038.1 GCF_003932895.1 Leptotrichia sp. OH3620_COT-345
TTTTTGGCTTCACGTTCAGCTTGTTTTGCTGTTTCTTGAGCAGTTGTTACATTTTGATTTGTGATTAATAAATCTGATTGTTCAGCTTTTGTTGAAATTGCAATCCCTTGCCTGCTGACATCAGCTTGTAAGTTGTTCAAGTCTGTTTGATTGGCTTTAAGCTCAATATTGCTCTTGTTTGATTCAGTTTGAGCATGTAAGTCATTCAACTCACTACGCATTACTTGTGGCATATTTTCCAATAATAATTTTGTAAAATCATCAATCTTATTATTTACTTCTTGAGCTAAATCTGTAACCGTAGAATTATCTGATATAAACGTAAGGTTCTTGCTGACGATAACCTGCTCTTTATCTTCATTGAGAAGTATTAAGTTCGCTTCAATAACTCCAGTTTCTGTCATTTCGGTAGGAATTACTAAAATAAACTCTCCCTTAGTTAAGTTTTCAGGAGGAATCATAACAAAACCTGAATTACTGCTATTAGTATATTGATATGTAAGTTTTAATGAATGGCCAGTCAAATCAATTTCGCCTCCATTATCAAGTATTTTAATTGACAATGTTCTAGCGTTGACGTCGCCTTGCATTATTTGAATTGGTTGTGGGAAGCCTTTATTGACCGTATCCCATACAATCGCTCTATTTTTAAAATTATCTAAACTCATTAAAAAATACCATTATTGTTAATTTCAATCAAATGTAATTAAACCACTTTCTACTTTTATAATTTCATTGAATTAGCATAAATAGCGCCTTTTTTCAATGTTGTTTTAACGTCTTGCATACCTTTTTTATTTCTTAAAAAGTACATACCATGATAACCGCTAGTATAATTAGCTCTAGTACCTGCGTCAATAACTATTTTATCGCCTTTTTTAACTTGTTTTAAGTTACTTGATAATTGACCAGTATTTTGGTATCTAGCATAAGTATAGGTGTGACCATGACTTCTAATTAATCTAGTTCTTCGGCTTGCACTATTCGCTTTAGCTTTAAATTCTGCTTCAAACCAGTCGCCCATGCGTTCTGTTACTTTAGTTTGCATTTCTTTAGCTATGCTTGCTGTATTAAGTAAATTCATTGCCATGCTTGACCACCTGCACCACAAGGCAAATAAACAGTACCAGTATAATTGTACAAATGGCTATTCTCTGACCAGTTCGTCATATTCCAACCGTTTTGTAAAACATTTCCGACTAGTTCTACAAGTTCATCGTCAACATCTTTAACAGATAAAACAACTTGATAATAGTAACCCATGACAAAGCTCGTATTATCCATTTTAATGACCTTTGAGTCACTAAGTGATAAATATACCGTCTTGTCTTCTATCGTGTCCTTAACACCTAAAATAACGTCATTTAGAGGCATTGTAAGCAAATTGTTGTACCAATCTATATAAGAATCAAATTCCATTGCTTACTACCCCCTCTAAAATCATCTTGTTATTCTTAGGGTTTCTTTCCCATGTTGTACGCTTGAAAGTTTCGCCTTTTTCGTCCAAGAAATAGTTGAAAATCAAGTCTTCCATTTCTCCGATTCCGTTAAGCTCGTATCTTACGTTTTTACCTAGCCCAATCATAGAAAACTCATCAAGCCTTGTCTGACTAATTCTCTGTTTAACTGCTGGTAAAACGATAGGCTTTATAACATTAGCTTCTGCACCGTTCTTCTTCTTAACAGTCGTTTCTACCTGTAATGTAACTTGTGAGAATATCATTAAATACCTCCATAATACATTAACTCTTGCAAAGAAGCCAAACGTTTCATTTCAGCATTTCGCCATTGTTCTGCTGGTTCATCAACAATATTAAGCCGACAATAACAAGAAATAAAGTCTTTAACTAATACGCTTGTTTCGTCAGCTTTAATACCATTTTTTTCTAGCAATTTAATAGCTATTGAACGGAATAAGATAAGTTTACTATCATAAGCTGTTACTAAAATCGGAATACCACAATAGACCTTAATATAATCTATCATTTACTTCCTCCATTTTATTCTTATGCTACTGTAATTACTGCACCAGCGTTATAAGTTTCAACATGACCGCTTGTTAGTGTTTCTACCAAAATCATGTTGCTGTTAGTTTTCCATTCAAAGGCATCAACTTTTGTAAGGTCTTGCATGTCAATGTGATACTTTTGGTCTACCAATACAGTAGGTTTGAGTGCTTTTGAACCTGTATAGACAATAATTTCATCTACTCCAACTTCAGAGGCAATTTCAGCGTCATCATTTTTAATACGAACGTGAGCATTTGCAGTTGCTTGACGTAACTCATCTAACAAGGCTTTACGGTCTTCTGCTTTAACAATCAAATAACGACGTCCAGCAGTAGGGCGAACAAAGTCAACCGCTTCTTCAATAGCGTCAGCAAATGGAGTTTTGCCAGCTGATTTGGCTTTTGTAGTAATCTTTTTGATTTTTTTGACGTCTGCTTCTTTTTCAATTGATTTAAAACCGTTTGTTCCGTCACCCTCAATAAGCGCAAGGTCAACAATTTTATTAACAATAGCTTGTGTAAGTTCCGCTACAATCAAGTTGTAAAGTTCAGAATATGACATTTGAAGTCGTTTAACACGTTCAGCAAGTGATTGCAATTTATAAACCATTACAGGTTCAAGAGTATCAATAGTGAGAGCTGCAGCCTGTTCTACTTTTTGTTGTCCGTCTTTGTGGAGATTTGCTTCATTAGCTGAATCAAATGAGCGTGATACGAGCAAAGCGCCGACATTTGTAACACGGAATACTTTGAACACTGGGTTAGTATTTAACAAAACTGTGTTGATTGAATCAACCAATTTACGTGGAAGCTCAAAAGTTTTATCTGTGATAGTTACACCATTTTCAGCAAGTTTTGCGCTCCAAGCGTTTTTAATTTCTGATTTTCCAGAGTTCTTTTTCAATACATCAAAAAATTCTGTTACAGCGTTTTGTGATTCAATAAAGTTTGTCATTTTATCTTTTCCTTTTGGTTTTTCTTCCTGTGCGTTAAGTTCATTCTCAATTTTGATAATTTCAATTGAATTTTCTGAAAGTGTTTTTTCCAATTCTTGTACTTTTGGCAAGTCTTCAATTGCATTT
>NZ_RQYW01000039.1 GCF_003932895.1 Leptotrichia sp. OH3620_COT-345
TTCAAGAATTATTGTGTAGTTTTTTTGTGAGGGCTCATTGCCGCCCTCATTCTCCTGTTATCGGCTACAAAATTTTTTATCCCTCATAAATATTTATTATGCTTGGAAAACAGCAAACTCACTCCGTTCAGACAGCTGTTTTCCTTTCCAGCATAATTTCATATTTCTTCGGAAAATTTTAAATGTTGGTGAAAAGACATTAGTTTTAATTTTACTTTCAACTAAAATAATTATTTTAAAAATTACAAGTTATTTCTCTCTTTCTTTTTTATAATTTTTAGGAAGTATATTATTGGAAAAATAATAAAAATTATATTTTGAAAAAAGCGTCTGATTATTATTGTACTCTATAATAAGTCTTTCATCATTTTCATAAAAATCTTCAATAACATAAATAATTTTATTTTTTTCATATATTTTTATTTTATTATTATATTTTATCATGATATATTCTTTTTTTAAAACTCTAACATTTGTAATTATTAAATATACAATTACTACTGTTATTACTTGTGGAAATATAAAAGTAAACAACCATAGTACAAGCAATATCCCCCAACATATTAAATATGCTCTTTCGAATAAAGAATACTTTACATACAATTTTTTCTTATTTGTTTCATTAGATATCTCGTATTCAGAATATCCTATTTTATTTAATAAATATTTTAATACTTCTTTCATATTTTTTACATCGCAAATAACAAAACTGTTATCATGATTTTTTCTAAAAGAAAATTTATCAAAAAAATAATTGTTCAAATATCGAAAAAAATTTATACTTTCATCATAATTTATGACTATATCATATGAACCCAAATAATTTTTCCTTATTGTTAAATTTCTAATATTCCTATATTCTAATTTTTTAATAAAGAATACTCCTTTAATTTCAATTAATTCATTACAAAATTTAATTTCCCCTTTTTTCTTTAAAATCCAAACTAAATAAAAGCGGTATACAAAATATAATATCACAATACTTAAAAATAAAGTTCCTCCTAAAACATCTCTTATATTTTTTGAAAATAAAAGTTGTGGTTGTATATAGATCATAAAAAAAAGAAAAAATCCTATATTATTTTTGCTGAAATCAAATTTTGAATATTTTATTTCCATTTTCCTTCCCCTTTTTTATACTTATTTTTTCTTTTTTCAAACTCTGTTCTAAGCTTTTCTTTATTTTTATTAGATATTGGTAACTTATTTAAAACATCTAAAACACTTTTTCCAACAATCGTATATCCTAATTGATATGTTACTGTCCCTGAAGCTAGTCCGCCAATTCCTCCACTTACTGAAAATCCACCTGATTTTCTTGAAAATTCAGCAGAAAAACTTTCTGATATTCCTCCTATTAAGTTTATGGATATACTATTTCCCCAACCTGCTAAATCATCTGGGTCATCTATACCTTCTAAAAAAGAAGTTCCACCACTTATTGAAACGCCTCCACCTGCTCCTACTCCTAACCCTCCAGCAATAGTACTAAAAAATTTTATTTCCCTATTGTCTCCTTCTGCTATTCCCAAAATGGCAGAACCTTTCCCTGCTACATAGTACCCAAGTTCACCTGAAATTACTGCATAAAGAGTTCTAACCGAGTTCTCCCAATCATTACCAAGCTGTTCTTTTGTATACTTCAGTCTTTCTGTTATAAACTTTACATCATTTTCTCCAAATTGTCTATTGTAATATCTCTCAAACTGTCTTCCATAAAAACTTGCATAATCTTCTGAATCCTTTAATTTATTTTTTCCTCCAGATATTCATTCTTTTTGCCATTTTCTAATATCATAATTAAAACAAACAACCTTCGTATAATTTAATACAAAATAAAATATATATTAGCACATAATTCAATAACAATCGAAGTAATGAAAGTTAATTTTTGCATCCAAAACATTTTTTTTCTTAAGTAACTTATAATTTTTACTGTATAAAAAAGTATAATTATTGAAAAAAGCAACAGTATTTGAAAATCATTTTTATCTGCTCCTTTTGACATAATGTCATAAAAAATTATCCATATATATATTAAACTCATTAAAATTAATATAATAGACATAGATATTATCATATCTAAACAATATACTACTTTTATCTTTTTATGTTTTAATTTTAAAAATTGCCATATAATGTTTATTATAAAAAACAATACCAGCACTTTCTCTTTCATTTTAGTTATCCTCCCATTTTTTTAATTCTTTTTTTATTGCTTTCGCTGATTTGTTTTTTATATCTATCGTTATTTTTCTTCCATCACCTTGTTTCTTTCCTTTACCAGAATAATTATAATATACTAATGTGTCACTTCTTTTGTTATTCATAGTATAATCCTTTAAATTTGAAGGAAGAATTCCTATAGATGATAATTCTTTCTTTATTTTCTGCCTGTATATGACTGTTATTATACAGTCTACCTTCCGATTACTATATCTTTTATAAAGCTTCCCACTCTTCCTATATTAGGTACTTCTTTCAGTGCCTTATAACCATCCTTAAAGATCCTTATCCCTTCGAGATTTAAATTAAATGCTAAAGCCATTTTTGCTTTCACACTTTCATTATCTGTCATTATTTCACTGATTTCTCTCCATGAGAACTCATTACCGTCCTCACACTCCAGCTATCGACTACAATTTTTTATCCCTCATAAATATTCATTATGCTTGGAAAACAGCAAACTCTCTTCGTTCAAACAGCTGTTTTCCCTTTCAGCATAATTTCATATTTCTTCGGAAAATTTTGAATGCCGAAGATTTAATTTAGTATCCAATCTTTGTTTTTATAATAAATAAATTTCTTAAAATGAATGAGTACTTTCTTTTTAAAATAATTTAAATATTATATTTTCATTATTCAGTCAACTTATTAGTACCTATTAACTTTATATACAGTATTTTATCATTATAATAGGACTTTATCTTTTCTCTTAATTCTTTTAATTCCTCTTTACTTATTCCTTCTATTTCAAATTCGAGTAAAGGATATATTTCATTAAATTTCATATATTCTTCCCAATCTATTGTCTCAAGTTCTCTTTCAACACTGAAATACTCTTTGAATTTTTCCATATATTTCTT
>NZ_RQYW01000040.1 GCF_003932895.1 Leptotrichia sp. OH3620_COT-345
CTTACCTTATATTCTGTATTAGGGTATACCGTTACATTTATTCCTATATTTTTACTCTTATCTATATCATGTAAATCATGTTTTTCATATCCCTGTCCATTCAAACTGAAGCCACCGTCTATCAGTGACCCTACCTGAATTATCTTGCCTTTTATATCAAGTATTCCCCTATCCGCTCTGAACTCCGCAATGTTATTAGTTATTCTCTGTGTTACATCTCTTTTCTCTCTGTGAGGGCTCATTGCCGCCCTCACACTCCAGCTATCGGCTACAAAATTTTTTATCCCTCATAAATATTCATTATGCTTGGAAAACAGCAAACTCACTTCGTTCAGACAGCTGTTTTCCTTTTCAGCATAATTTCATATTTCTTCGGAAAATTTTGAATGACGAGATTTTTATTTTATTTCATATTTTATGAAAAATAAATGTCTTTTTCCAAAACAAATTGAATATTGGGGATTTTATTAATTTTAATTTCTATAGAATTTTAATCCGTTTTCTTTTTAACTATTAACTTTATACCATTAAGTTATATATAATTCCTCTCTTATTTAATTATTTTAAAAAATTCATAAATCAATCCAACTTTTCTTTTTTATAATTTTTTGGAAGCATATTATTGAAAAAATAATAAAAATTATATTGTGAAAAAAGCGTTTGATTATTATATTCTATAATAAATCTTTTGTTATCTTCATAAAAATCTTCAATGACATAAATAATTTTATTCTTTTCGTATATTTTTATTTTATTACTATATTTTATCATAGTATACTCTTTTTTTAAAACTCTAACATTTGTAACTATTAAATATACTATTATCAGTGCTATCATTTGAGGAAATATAAAAATAAATAAACATAACATAAGAAATATCCCCCAATATATTAAATACGCTCTTTCAAATAAAGAATATCGTACATATAGTTTTTTCTTATTTGTTTCATCTGATATCTCATATTCAGGATATCTTATTTTTTTTAATAAATATTTTAATACTTCTTTCATATTTTTCACATCACAAATAACAAAACTATTATCACGATTTTTTCCAAAAGAAAATTTATCAAAAAAATAATTATTTAAATATCGAAAAAATTTATACTTTCATCATAATTTATGACTATATCATATGAATTTAAATAATTTTTCCTTATTGTTAAATTCCTAATATTTCTATATCCTAATTTTTTAACAAAAAATTCTCCTTTAATTTCAATTAATTCATTATAGAATCTAATTTCTCCTTTTTTCTTTAAAATCCAAACTAAATAAAAACGATATATAAAATAAAATATTGCAATACTTAAAAATAAACTACCTACTAAAATATCCTCCATATTTTTTGAAAATAAAAGTTGTGGTTGTATATAAATCATGAAAAAAAGAAAAAATCCTATGTCATTTTTATTAAAATCAAATTTTGAGTATTTTATTTCCATTTTCCTTCCCCTTTTTTATCCCTTATAAATATTCATTATGCTTGGAAAACAGCAAACTCACTTTGCTCAGACAGCTGTTTTCCTTTTCAGCATAATTTCATATTTCTTCGGAAAATTTTGAATGCCGAGTTTTTAACTCTACCCTTATATATCATTTATTTCTACTTCAAGGTAACTGTTTATATCTCTTGACATTTTTTAAAATTCTTTCCAATCATCATCGTCCCAAAAATATTCAAAATATATTTTATTTTTTGTTATAATAAATTCAAATACTTCTATCACACTTTCATAATTTTTTATCTGTTTTATTATCCTTACATTTATAATTTAATATAGAATAAAGTATAAATTAGCACATAATTCAATAACAATCGAGATAATGAAAGTCAATTTTTGTATCCAAAACCTTTTTTTTCTTGAATAATTCATAATTTTTACTATATAAAAAAGTATAATTATTGAAAAAAGTAATAATATTTGAAAATCATTTTTATCTGCTCCTTTCGACATAATATCATAAAAAATTATCCATATGTATATTAAACCCATTAAAATTAATACAATAGATATAGATATTATTATATCTAAATAATATATCATTTTTACTTTTTTATATTTTAATTTTAAAAGCTGCCATATAATATTTATTATAAATAACAATATCAGCACTTTTTCTTTCACTTTAGTTATCCTCCCATTTTTTTAATTCTTTTTTTATTTCCTTTGCTGATTTGTTTTTTATATCTATCGTTATTTTTCTTCCATCACCTTGACTCTTTCCTTTACCAGAATAATTATAATATATTAATGTATCACTTCTTTTGTTATTCATAGCGTAATCCCTTAAATTTGAAGGAAGAATTCCTATAGATGATAATTCTTTTTCTTTACTTATTGACATAATACAAATATTGTACAATTATTTGCTAATAGTCCATACCTATTATTATCTGTAGTAATATAATATTTACCTCCCTCTCTTGAAGTTTTTATACCTGAATCAGAACAATTAGTTCCTACACATTTAAATTCTTCAAAATTTTTCGTTGAATTTTTTTAGATTGCTTTCTATTATTTTCTATCCTTTTCTGATAAAATTAATTTAAACATAACTACATCATAATTCTTAGATTTATAACTTTTTAAATAACTATTAAACAAAGAAACTTGTAATACATCTAATACATCATTTTCTGCTTTCCCTAAACTAAATGGTCTATTTAATCTTTTTTGTTTATAAATTTCTGCTGTATATGGAACAGGCTCTCCATAGCTGTAAATCAGTCATAAAATATCATCGTATATTGAAACATGATTAACTCCTTGTGAATGATGAACTATCCAAATATCATTCTCCCAATCATTACCAAGTTGTTCTTTTGTATATTTCAATGTTTCTGTTATGAAGTTTACATCATTTTCTCCAAACTGTCTATTGTAATATCTCTCAAACTGTCTTCCATAAAAACTTGCATAATCTTCTGAATCCTTTAAACCGTTTTCTCT
>NZ_RQYW01000041.1 GCF_003932895.1 Leptotrichia sp. OH3620_COT-345
ACAAAACAGATAAGAGATACAAAGACAATACGTCATGGAGGAAGAAACGACTATGAAAAGAAAATACCTTACGGTCCTGTAAGAACAGTACAGGTAGAAGAATTAAGACATTGGGATACATTAAATAAGACAAAGACAGTGTCAGGAATAATAGGTGAAGGAAAAGATACAATACTGGATTCAGCAAGAGATTTAATACTTGAAAGCAGTAACTTAAGAGCAAAAAACGATATAGTATTGAATGCGAAAAAATATATTCTCATGCTTTCAAGCGTAAATACGGAATATAAATATAAAACACAAACAAATACAAGCAAAAAATGGTATGGAAAAAAGAAAGTAACGACAAGCACATGGATAGAAGATAATGTATATGCAAACCCCGTAGAAATAACAAATGAGGGAAATGTATTAATAAATTACAAGGGGATAGGAAAATCAGCAGAAAACAGAGGAGTATTTGCTCAAGGAGTGAATTTTAATACAAAAGGTCAGATAATAGGAGTGTCAGACGGGAATATTTATATACAGGGAACAAAAGACAAACTGAACAGCATATACGATTCTCAGACAACAAAAAGCTGGGCAGGAATAAAATACAGAAGAAAGAGTGACTATATAAGTGACAGTAAAGAAAAATATAAACATAGCCAGTTATACGGAGAAGCAGGAATAAAAATAGACTCTGAAGGTAAGCTTAAAATAGAGGGAGTGGATGTGCAGACATCAGGCTCTGTATTTTTAAGAGGAAAAATGGGAGTAGAAGTATTGCCCGGAAATGAAATAAGTAGAAGATATGAAGAACATAAGGATAAAGGATTAAAAATCAGTGCAAACAGAGACGGGATATTTGCAGGTGTAGAAAAAAATAAGAATAAAACAGCAGTAAATACGGTAAGAAGTATCGGAAGCATAATAAATTCTAAAGGAGGAAGTGTAAAAATAGAAGGTGACAGTATAATATCCATAGGAAGTAAGATAGGAGCGGCAGGGGATATTACACTGGATGGTAAACACGGAATAGTATTAAAAGACGGAGCAAATTTTGCAAGTATAAGAGAACAGAATGAGAAGATAAGGGCAGGAATATTTGCAAATGCTAACGGAAAGAACTTAAGTGCTTCGGCAGGACTGGAAGCTGCATATTCCAAAGAAAATATGGGAAAAACATTAATAACACCTGAAAGAAATGTACTTGTAACGAATAAGGACATATATATAAAATCAGGAGAAGGTAATATATTATTACAAGGAGATATAGGAGCTAAAGGAAACATATCCGTAGAAGCAAAGAAAGGAAAAATATACATAAAAGATTCTCAAAGTGAAATAATGACAGATAATGAAAATGTGAAAGCAAGAATAGCTTTGGCATTTAATTTAAATCTCGGAGGAATAAAGGATACATTCAAGTCCTTTAAGGACGGCTATAAGGCATTGAAAGAAGTACCTAATATAGGAAGAGTTGGAAGCTTCATAAAAGATATAGTAAAAGGCAGAAGTCTTCTTGAGAGCCTTGAGGGTAGAGAAAAGACTATAAATGCAATGAGTACTTTGTTTAACGGACCGAGTTCAGGAGGAGTGTCAGCAGGAATAGGAGTGAACGTAAGTATAAGCAATGCAAAGAATGCGAGTGAATATTTACAACACATAACAACAAATATAAGAGCGGGACAAGATATATTATTAAAGAGTAAAGAGCTTGAAACTGAGGGAGGTTTTGTAAGAGCAGAAAAAGATTTGACAATAGAAGCGGAAAAAGTGAAACTGGCAGCTTCAGAAGATACCTATAAGATGAAAGGGAAGAATATAGGAGCGAATTTTGGAGTGGTAATTTATGGAGCGGGGGGTTATTCCGCAGGAATAAATTACGGAGAAATGAAGTCGGAAGGTAGATTGTATAATAACAGTCATATACAGGCAGGAAACAAAGTGAATGTAAAAGCTGAAGATATGAAAATAAATGGAGGAAGAGTAGAAGGAAAACATGCAGTTGTAGATGTAAAGAACCTTTTGATAGAAAGTGTACAGGATAAGGAAAAATTAAAACAGATAGGAGTGAGTGCAGGTTACAGTAAACAGTACGGTACATCTGATAACAGAAATAATGTCAATGCAGGTTTATCATATGCTAAGAAAGACAAACTATGGGTAAAAGAACAGAGCGGCATAATAGGAACGGAAAGTGCAGATGTGAATGTAAAAGGCAAACTAACTCTAATAGGTTCCATAATAGCAAACATAAATGAAAAAGGAGAAGACGGAGGTAATTTAAAACTGTCATATGGAGAAATAGAAACAAGAGATTTGGATGATTATGACAAGATGTTGAATTTAGATGGAAATATAAGTTTAAATCAGAGGTCAAAAGGAGATAACACAAAATTAGTATTGGACAAGAATAACGGTGTAAGAGAAGTACCTAACAGAGTAGACGAAGAATACGGAGTAGGAGTGGAAGGATATGACAGAAGACGAATAACGAGGTCTACAATAGGTAAAGGAACAGTATTGGGCAGTGTATCGGAAAGTATAAACAGGGACATAAAAAAATCACAGGAACTAACGAAGGGAGTTGAAGTAAAAAGGACGGAATTCAGATTTAAGAGTGAGCCTAACAGCTGGGGAGACTTTAATAAGATAATGTCAAGCAATGCAGGAGCAATAGGGAACTTTTTAGATGATGTGAATGAAAGACTTATAGGTAAGGAAAGAACCAATCATGAAGGAGAATTTAGAGATAGTGTACATACAGCAATAGCCAAAGCGGAAGGTAAATTGATAAAAATAAATAATTACACAGGTTCATTGTTACCGATAGGAGACCATCATGGAGGTTTATTGGAACAAATAGTAAGAACAATAAGAAAAGATAAAGCTCCAATAATAGAAATATCAATACAAAA
>NZ_RQYW01000042.1 GCF_003932895.1 Leptotrichia sp. OH3620_COT-345
AAATTTCATATATTCTTCCCAATCTATTGTCTCAAGTTCTCTTTCAACACTGAAATACTCTTTGAATTTTTCCATATATTTCTTTATCCCTATTCTTACTCTCCTTTGTGTTATTTTATCACGAATTTCCTCATTACATTTCTCATCTTTTACAAAATTTAAATATCCTCCCCCCCCTCCCCCTATATCATCTTCTATTTCTCCACATACCCAAAAATTAAAAATATAAGGTTTTATTTTATATCCTGACTCGATAAATATCTTTTCTATTTCTTCAAAATTATTTCCTTTCGATTTATCGTATAATAGATTATTCAATACATATGATCTCAATCCAAAACTCAGCATTCCAAATAAATTCTGTGAAAACTTAAATCCCCATTTATCTTCATCATACTCATTTCCCTCAAAAACATAATAATCATTTTCATATTCCTCAAAATATTTTGATTTGTACTCTACTTTTCCTTTCTTTATTATTCCGAAATAATATACTGGGAGTACACTCCTCGGTATTACTCCTAATGCTTTTACTTCATAATTATCTTTATCAACTATTAAATTATAGTCTCTTTTCATTTCTATTACCAAATCATTTAATATTTGTCTACTTACTTTCCTATGTTTCGCATCTTGAATTAACTTTAATATTTTTCCGCACTGTGAAAGTAATAGGAGAAAAGTAAATGTTATTATTAAACTCTTTTTCATAGCTATCACTTCTCCTTTCTTCCGTGAGGGCTCATTGCCGCCCTCACACTCCTGCTATCGGCTACAAAATTTTTTATACCTCATAAATATTCATTATGCTTGGAAAACAGCAAACTCTCTTCTTCTCAAACAGCTGTTTTCCTTTTCAGCATAATTTCATATTTATTCAAAAAATTTTGAATGCCGAAATTTATTTCAGTATTTAATACCTACTGTTTTTTCATCAAAATATCGTAAATTCTAATCTTTCATCATTTCATCTAAATATTTTCTCTTTAATTCCAAAAACTCTTTTGGTATTTCATCTTTAAAAAATCCTAATAAATACGCATATAATTCTATTTCTTCATTTGAAAAATTTCCAAATTGTCCATAATTATAATTTATTTTTTTATGTATTTTCTTTTTTTCCGTTATTATTCCTATTTCCTCTGCATAAGGAAGTGCCACAGAAAACCCCTCTGTCTTATCTGCATTAATTTTTCTTAAAATAGGATAAATAGATTCTTTTTCTATGTCCATTTTCTTATATAAAACTTTCTTTTTTTCGACATTGTTTTTATCTATAAAATATAGTTCCAACTTTAACATTCCTACATAACTCGGCATAGCAGTAATTTTTCCGTATAAAAATTTTTCTCCATTTTTTAACTGAATGTATTCCTGTGTATAATGACTATGTAAATATTCTGAATTAAACATTTTTATTGCTATTTCTTTATTTTCATCAAAAAACTTATTACTATCTGTATTCTCTTGTAAATCATATAATTTAAAATAAAATATCATTTCATACGGACTACTATCATTTAATATATAATCTATTCCTCCTGTAAAGCTTGTTGACTTTATTTTCTGTAGTTTTAAATTATTTAAATTTTCACTTCCATAACTATTTATTAAAATAATCATAAAAAATAATATAACTATTGTAATTCTTTTTTTCATCATTTTACTTCCTTTCCATTTTCTTTAGAAAATTATTGTATATTTCATCTTGTTTTTTCTTTTCTTTAACTTTTGGCTCATTTGTTCTATAAAATGCTCTATATCTTATGCCATGTTCTTTCCTTATCATATTTTCTGTTATATCACCTTTTATATTATATTCACCGGTTACTCCTATAGTTCCTGCACTTTTTTCTGATTTATTCCCTATTCCTATTGTTCCATACTCTTCAATTAATCCATAAGTAGGTTTGCCGATATTTTTATTTCCTTTATCATCTATCCATATATCTTCCCTTACAATTCCATTTTTATCTATAGCCCAATGAGTTCCTAAATCCATTTCTCCTGTTTTATTGTTCCATGCAAATCTTCCAAATATAAATCGATGAATATGTATTAGTTCATGGGCATATTCTATAAACTTTTCCTCTTCTTCAGGTACCGACCTCTTATTTACTGAATCCCATACTAATAATACTGCTATATCTGTCATATCTATTTTTGCTTTTGTCCCTTTTGCTCCTGATGTTTCTGAACCTACTACCCATTTATTCGGGTCTTTATGATTAGTCACCGATACTTCTTCTTTTGCTTCCAATAAATCCCCTATTAATTTATTTCCTGTCGGATATTCCTTTTCACCTTTCTTAATAAAATTCCCTTTTTCATCTTTTTTTCTAATAATTTCATATTTACAGTTTCCATCTTTACAAGTTTTTTTCTCTTCAAGTATATAATTTGTTATTTTCTGCATTTCAGTCAATAACTGTTTTCTATCTTTATCTGTTATATCTTTATGACCATCTAAAAATATTTTAAACTGCATATCCTTATCAGTATATCTGTTAAGTCTTACTCTGTCTTCATCTGTAAGTTGCGACATTAAAAGGTCTATTATCTTACCGTCTTTTAAATACCCGTTTTCCTTTACTTC
>NZ_RQYW01000043.1 GCF_003932895.1 Leptotrichia sp. OH3620_COT-345
AAGGCGGATTTAAATTTAGTACCTAAAGCTGCAAATGTACCTACTTTACCTGATCCTGTAAGATTCAGTCCTATATCTCCAAATATAGTAATACCGGCAAATCCTGCGTTACCTGTACCTCCGACATTTGCCGTTATTTTAGGAGCAGACTGTAACCATGGTTGTAGTAGTGATGCTTCTACGCCGAGACAACTTACAAAGGATAATTTTACAGCATCAGCAAATAATAAGAGTTTGCAAAATGAAAGGTTGATTTTACACTATACTTGGCCAGTAGGAGGCGGAAGTTTCGGATTACCGCAAGGGAGAGCTTCATTGGCTTTTAAAATGTATAAAGATGAAAGACATATAAGATTAACAGACAGAAATGCTCCTAATCCCGAAGCTTCAACAGATGATACAAATAACAAAATTTATTTCAACTCATATAATTTTGACTGGAAAGGTGCAAGTGAATTTGCTGGGGGAGTAGTAGCCTCACCGGGCGATGATAAAAACCATCAGTATTTCTTTGTAGGAGGTTCAAGATTCTGGGAATTGGATAATACAGGTAATGAAACTTTTACTTTTGCAGCGGGTAGAACAGTCAATTTAGGAGGGCTTCTTACTTTAGGGATTGTTTCACAGGAAAATAGTTCAACTCTTGAAAACGCCGGAACAATAACTGATGTGGAAGAGAAAAATGAACAATGGATTAAAGATATGCACAATCACTATGATGCAAATAAGAACTACATGACAATAAAAGGACCGGGAGATTCGGTTTATCAGGTGAAAAGAAGTGCAGACGGTTATGTCGGATATAAGGTCGGAATTGCTCAAGTTCAGGAAAATGACAATCAAGGTGCTAACAATTTAATAAATACAGGGACAATAGATTTCAGAGGGGAACGTTCTATAGGAATATATGTTTATCTTCCAAGGGCAATAAGCGGAAATACAAGAACGGAAGCTATACTTGAAAATAAAGGAACAATTTCTTTATCAGGGTCTGAAAGTTACGGAATGAAATTAGCTGCAAAATCGGGAACAAGAACTGAAATGAAAAATTCAGGAATTATAAATTTACGTAAAAATCCTGATGGAAGTGATAAAGCAGACGGCTCAGCAGCAATGGCATTGATGAGCGATGCCAGTGTTGAAAATGGCGTAAGTTTAGGAACGGGAAAAGCTAAAAATTCAGGAACAATAAATATTACAGATGTGGAAAATTCATTGGGAACATATGTAAATATAGCCACAGATATAGAAAATACATCTACAGGTAAAATAAATATAAATTCAAAAATAGCAAAAGCAGCATCAGGAGATCAGTCTGTAAATATAGGTATGAGAACAGACGGCAATACAAATGCAAAATCTATAAATAAGGGAACTATAACTTTAGACGGATCCTATGCAATAGGGATGCTTGCAAAAGGAGCACAACTTAATAATAGCGGAACAATAACTACAGGAACGGAAATTTCCAACGGAGTAGGTATAGTAGGTATAGATTCTGTAATTGAAAACAGCGGAATGATAAAAATTACCGGGAAAGAAAACAATATAGGAATATTCCTTAATAACACTACAGGAACAGTAGGAGCAGCCGGAGCAACTCCGCAATCTGTAGAAGTATCGGGAGATAACTCCACAGGTGTTCTTGTAACAAACGGAAGTACTCTAACAATGGCCGGAGGAGTAAAAGTATCAGGAAACAGTGTTTCGGGAATAGTTGCAAACGGTACAACAATTACTTTAAACGGTTCTGCACAGGTAGTAGTGGATAATAACGGAGGAGTGTCATCTCCTATAGGTAACAAAGGTTCATACGGTATAATAGTAGAAAATAACGGAACTTTTTCAGGAACAAATACTGATGTAACAGTCAAAGTTACATCAGACAAGTCCATAGGACTTTATTCGGCGGGAACATTGACAGTAAATAAAGCAAATGTCAATACGGAAGACGGAGCTATAAACTTTTACGCAAATAACGGAATCATAAATATAAATGGAGGAGGAAACTCCGAAACAGGACAAAAGTCTCTGCTTTTCTATACAAGTGGAAATAACGGGAAAATAATTCTTGGAGGACCTATGACGGCAACAATAAAAGGAGGAACTACTCCAAGTACAAGAGGAACGGCTTTCTACTATGAAGATAAAACGGTTGGTAATTACGGAACATTTGATACCGCTGCAATACAGAATTATTTTAACAATACATTCGGTAACGGAGCGAGTACTTTAAATAATCTGACATTAAACATGGAAGTGGGTTCAAGATTGTTTGTAGCTTCCAATGTATTGATGAATTTATCAAATACGGACCCTACAAACCTTATGACAGGTATAGCGGGAGCACCTACAATAACAGGAAGTAACTATAAGACATTTATGTTGTATTTGAGTAAACTGATGGTAGATCAGGCAGTAGACTTAGATGATCCTAATAATCCTTACAATCAACTTGAAATAGCAAATTCGTCCATAGAAAATGCCAATGTGATGAAAGGAACTAAAAATAAACAGGTAGCAATGGCACAGGAAAA
>NZ_RQYW01000044.1 GCF_003932895.1 Leptotrichia sp. OH3620_COT-345
GATTCAGAAGATTATGCAAGTTTTTATGGAAGACAGTTTGAGAGATATTACAATAGACAGTTTGGAGAAAATGATGTAAAGTTCATAACAGAAAGACTGAAGTATACAAAAGAACAGCTCGGTAGTGATTGGGAAGATGATGCACTAAAATTTAAAATAAATGGAAATATAACAGTGGGAGGATTTACACCTGATATATCAGGTTCAATTAGTTTTATTAGAAATCCGTATAATTCAAAAATATACATTGTTGTAGATATTAAAGGAGATGTAAAGTTTGAAACAAAACTTGCAGGTACGAGTCTTAATGTAACGGGAGAATACTATCCAGGAGTTGTGGTACCTAAAGAATTGAGAGAAAAAAGAGATAGTTTATCACTACCTTATTTAAATAAAGCTTTAACAATAGCTTTGCAAACAGGATTAAATAATCCGTATGCAAAAGCTTCTACTTCTATATTGATAGGTAAAGGTGGAGCTAAGACAGCAGGAGTTGAAATTAAAGGTGGACTTGGTATATATGTAGGTAACGAAAATCCTGAGTTTATGAAAAAAATTGGATTTGATTTAAATAAAGAATTAAAAAAAATAGTTTTGGATAATATAAAAACTAAAATAAAAAAGGAAACACAATTATCTAATATTGTAAAAACATATAAAAAAGACGTTGAATTTAGTAAAAGTTACGTTATAGAAATAAATAATAAAACAGCGGCTGAATTATTTAATCCATCTAAAGGATGGAGGTGGATGTTTTAATTATGATGTTGGAAGATAGTGAAAAAGATGAATATTTAGAAGAAAAAAGACGAAAAAGAGGGAAAATATTGACAGTCAGTTTTATTATAATTTGGTTAGTTTCTTTTATAACAATTTTTTTAATAGTTGCGTTAAATGGTGGATTTCAAAATGGAGCAAAAATTAATAGGATAGGATCTGAAATTATTTATTCGGATGAAATATTTATAAATAATAAACAACTATCTTTGAAAGAAAAAAATAAATTTTTAAGTATTATAAGTGAAAATTATAAATATGAAACAGTTTTCATACACAAATTTAAACAGGAGGATACTATAAATAATGTTGTATTAAATGTAATATTTAAAAAGAAAGGGAAGGAAAAGGAAATAAAAATATATAATGACTTTAATTGTGTTGATACAAATTATTGTCCTGATTATATATTAGAAACTGAGTATGAAGGGGAAAAAGTGTATCTATCAATAGGAAAAGATAAAGAACTGACAGAAATATTAGAAAAATATACAAAATAAATAAACAAAAAGAATGTTATTTAATAATATCATAAGTAGTGGAATAAATATTTTTGGAATTATTGGAAATTTACCTTCATATGTAGGACCTAAATTCAGTATAGGTCCGGGATTTCAAGGTGGAGTTGGAGCAGGATTTTATGTTGTAAATACAGGTAATGGAGTAGATTTAGGAATTGGTATTTCGGGCTCACTTGGATTTGCTTCTGGAATTTCCATTAGTGGAGGAGGAGATATTATTTATTTTCCATTTGCTAAAAATAAAAATGATTTATTGAGTAGTTATTTTATTTTTAATTTATCTGTTGGAGGAACCATTGGAATTGGAGGTTCGGCTGGAGCTACTATGATGATCCCTATAAGAAAAAATGGAGATTTAGATTTCAATAATAAAGGTATTGGTATTGGTCTTAGTGGAGAAGTTACAGCAGGACTGACAACTCCAGGAGTTGGGGGTAGTGCGACTTTTTCTACTGGTGTTGCTTTTTGGAAAAGTATTAGGAATAAAGATACTTCTAAATATTTAAATACTTTGAATGAGTATAAAAAAAGATATGGATTTAATGATACTACTGAAAAACTTGATAAATACATAAAAGAGAACAAATCTAAAATAGAAAGAGAATATAATAGGAGTGGAAAAAAATGACAGAAATAACTATAAAAAATAAATATTTCTTAGGCCATTATGACTATATTACAGTTTGGGCAGCTGATGAAGAATATCATTTAAAATATAATTCGGAAATTACTTTTTTTACATCAGAAAAAGAAGAAAAAATTACAATTTCATTATTTTTCTTTAAGAAAGGAAAAATGATTATAGAGTGTTCAGAGAAAAGTGAGATATTTATAGAACTAAAGTCAGATGTAAAAAAAACTCTTATATTAAATTTATTAAATTTATTTATAAGTGTTATGGCTATGTTAGTTATTCCTAGTATCTACGGAATTAATATCCAAACTATACTTGTTATTATTATTTCAGTATTTTTTATATTTTTTTATAATATGATTTTTGCAGTGGAGACTATAAAATTAATAGAAAAATAATACTGAGGAAAGCTTTTAGTTAAGGAATAGTAATAATAGCAGATAATATAGGAGATTATGCAAAGGCAATAGGGGTACTTTCAGAAGAGGGAAGACATTTATATCATAGAAGAGAAAACGGTTTAAAGGATTCAGAAGATTATGCAAGTTTTTATGGAAGACAGTTTGAGAG
>NZ_RQYW01000045.1 GCF_003932895.1 Leptotrichia sp. OH3620_COT-345
AAGGCGGATTTAAATTTAGTACCTAAAGCTGCAAATGTACCTACTTTACCTGATCCTGTAAGATTCAGTCCTATATCTCCAAATATAGTAATACCGGCTGATCCTGCGTTGCCTTTACCTCCTACTTTTGCAGTAGAATTAGGAGCAGACTGTAATAATAACTGTAGTAGTGCAACTTCGACACCAAGACAAAACGGTACGGGAACAAAACCGGGAAATCAAAATGTTACGGCTTTCTTACATTACACATGGAGTAATAATAGACTTGCTGAAAAAGGATATGCTTTTAAAATGTATGCTGAAACAGCAGGGACAGCAGATTTTATATTAGGTACTACAAGACCGACAGTTGCAAATAGCGAAATAATAACTGATAATGAAATATATTTTAATTCTTACAATACAGGAACTGAATTTCCTTCAGCAGTTGCCAATTCTCAAGGAGAAGATAAAAATCATCAATATTTCTTTGTAGGAGGATCAAGATTTATTGAGGCTGATAATGCAAGTACAAATTCGGCATCTCCTACTAAAATCTTAATTCCTACAGGGAAAATTCTTAATTTAGGAGGAATATTAACTTTGGGATTAGTATCTCAAGGAGACGCAACTCATGAAATCAATCAGGGAACTATAACTGATAAAAAAGAAAAAGATGATGCGTATATACAAAATATGCCTCAAAATTTAACTATTAAAGGTCCTACTACTGATTATATAATAAGAAGAAGTACAGACGGATATGTAGGATATAAAGTAGGGATAGCACTAGTGCAAGAACAGGGAACATATACAGGTAAATTGATAAATGATACAGGAGCTGAGATAGACTTTAGAGGAGAAAGATCAATAGGTGAATATGTTTATCTTCCAAGTTCAACCAATAACTCAGAAATGATAAATAAAGGAACTATAAGTATAAGCGGTAAAGAAAGTTATGGTATGAAAATAGCTGCTGCAAGCGGTGTTGATGCTTCAATGATAAATGAAGGAACAATCAATGTTCGTAAAAATCCTGATGGAAGTGATAAGGCTGATAATTCGGCAGCAATGGCTTTAATGTCTGATGGAAGCGTGTCAGGAGGAGTAAGTTTAGCAGCAGGAAAAGCTAAAAATTCAGGGACAATAAATATTACAGATGTGGAAAATTCATTGGGAACATATGTAAATATAGCTACAGATATAGAAAATACACCTACAGGTAAAATAAATATAAATTCAAAAATAGCAAAAGCAGCATCAGGAGATCAGTCTGTAAATATAGGTATGAGAACAGACGGCAATACAAATGCGAAATCTATAAATAAGGGAACTATAACTTTAGACGGCTCTTATGCAATAGGGATGTTGGCTTCGGGAGCTAAACTTATTAATACAGGAACGATAACTACAGGAACATCTATTTCTAACGGTGTCGGTATAGTAGGTATAAATAATGCCAATGTTGAAAATAGCGGAGCTATAAAAGTTACAGGTACAGGAGATACGAATAATATAGGAATATTTCTTAACACAAATTCAAAAGGAATAATAGGGACACCGGGGACAACTGCTCAATCTGTAGAGGTATCGGGAGATAACTCCACAGGTGTTCTTGTAACAAACAGAAGTACTCTAACAATGGCCGGAGGAGTAAAAGTATCAGGAAACAGTGTTTCGGGAATAGTTGCAAACGGTACAACGATTACTTTGAACGGTCCTGCACAGGTAGTAGTGGATAATAACGGAGGAGTATCATCTCCTATAGGTAATAAAGGTTCGTACGGCATAGTAGTAACTAATGGAGGAACTTTCATAGGTAATGGTACCGATATAACAACAAAAGTTACAACTGATAAGTCCATAGGACTTTATTCGGAAGGAACACTGGTAGTAAATAAAGCAGATGTTACTGCAGAAGACGGAGCTATAAACTTTTATGCACATAATGGAGCAATAAATATAAGAGGTGGAGGAAACTCGGAAACAGGACAAAAGTCTCTGCTTTTCTATACAAGTGGAAATAATGGAACAATATTTTTGGGTGGTCCTATGACGGCAACAATAAAAGGAGGAACTACCCCAAGTACAAGAGGAACTGCTTTCTACTATGAAGATAAAACGGTTGGTAATTACGGAACATTTGATACCGCTGCAATACAGAATTATTTTAACAATACATTCGGTAACGGAGCAAGCAGTACTTTAAATAATCTGACATTAAACATGGAAGTGGGTTCAAGACTGTTTGTAGCTTCCAATGTATTGATGAATTTATCAAATACGGACCCTACAAACCTTATGACGGGTATAGCGGGAGCACCTACAATAACAGGAAGTAACTATAAAACATTTATGTTGTATTTGAGTAAACTGATGGTAGATCAGGCAGTAGACTTGGATGATCCTAACAATCCTTACAATCAACTTGAAATAGCAAATTCGTCCATAGAAAATGCCAATGTGATGAAAGGAACTAAAAATAAACAGGTAGCAATGGCACAGGAAAA
>NZ_RQYW01000046.1 GCF_003932895.1 Leptotrichia sp. OH3620_COT-345
GCACCCTGTCTTACTTCTAAAGTCATTAATATACGGTATTAAGTCATTTACATTTATATATTCCGTATCAAGTAGAATAAGCTCTCCTCTGTCAACAAATTCAGTCCATAGTTCTTGCTGTTCTGTGTCCAGTTGCTCATATTGCGAACGTACAGAGAATGTAAGTGTATGGCTGTAAGTTTTACCCTCTAACTCACAAACGAACGATACAGCGGTTAAATCGCCAATTAAGGATAGGTCAATTCCGACATAAGTTCTATTTTTATTAAATACAGATAAATTAAAGTCTGTTAGTTTAGTGTCTTGCGGAGTGAAGTAGTAAGCTGTATCCTGCATAGGTAAGCCCATATTAAACGCTAAGAACTTATTCTGTAACGCTGGGTCTCCTTGCGCAAGCTCGTACTCCTCAATAACTCCTGACCACTTAGGAACATTGCCAATAAGTGGTAAAGCCATAGTCCAATTCTTTTTATCTTTGACCTGCTCATGATTTTCTAGCATGTAAAGCAAGCCGAATGACCTATCATTGTAAAATTCTTCTTCTGATTTGAATCGTTCAACAAGTTTATCATAAAGTCCGTCGCGTTTAAGTCCGCCAGAAGTGATGTAAATACTTTGCCAGTTATCTTGTTTTTGACGTGAACCTTTATTAACTGACTCTGTTATATCCTCGCCATAGGTATGGACTTCATCAAATATATTAAGGGAACTGTTACCACCTTGCGCTCGTAAAGTATCATTTGTTTGCTTTTTAAAAGTGGTTTTGAAAGACGTAAATTCTAGCCCTTGTTTTGTACTCTTGAAAATCTTGTTTTCATTGTACACTCTTAATGTATCACTTGCTTCCGTTTGATTCCTAACTTGGTCAAATACGTGTCTAGCCTGTGTATTATCGTATGCAATAACTAGACTTTCTCCGCCATATTGTCCGCCTAAAATCATCCAGTTAAGCACGCGCGTAGCCATTAAACTAGACTTACCTGATCCACGGCCTAAATTAAGAAAAATCTCATTAATTAGGTTGACTTGAACACCTTTTTCATCAACCATATCATAGCCTAACATTAACTCATACCACCATTTTTGTGTTGGAAGTAGCTCAATTTTCATCAGGTTACCAGTAGTCAGGTAGAAGTTGTCTTCTATCCATTCAATAGCTTGCGTAACACGGTCATAGCGATAAATATATTTGTTATGAATACGTATTTGCTTCTGAATAGTCTTGCGAATGTACTTATTAATAATAATGCCGTTTTCTTTGTTGTATTCCAACATTTTATTTAAATAATACATTCATTCCCTTTCTATTCAAATACTGATTGCAAATATTCATCTGAATATGGACACCAACCTTCGTCATCAGTCATTTCTTTTTTAAGTTGTTTCCAGTTTGAAAACTGACCAATAATAGAATCGTTGTCTCCACACGTCTCACAATAATCTTCAACTTCTTCTAATTCTTTTTCTGAAGTATTTTCTGACATCAGATAAAGTCCTCCGCCCAAATGGTCTTCAACTACCCAATATTTTTTCATTCAAACCCCTCTGGGACTTTGATTTCTGGCGTTTTATACTTACTTAGCTTATAGTCGTCAAGTTCTTCAATTTTAGCTTTAAGGTCATGAGCACTTGATTCTTCCTGTTGCAATCTCCGCCATTCAGTAGGGTTATAAAGTTCAGGGTTTCCAGCCTTAGCAACCATCATTGCTACCAAGCTATCTTTATCAAGTTCTTTCTCTTTAACCTTTACTTTTTCAACGTTTCCGTCAGCGTCATATATTGTTTCTGTTTCTTTTAGCGTTCTGACTGTCAGTTTGCTCGCTAAGGCACTTTCGGCTAGTTCTAATAGATTTCCCCTAGCAATGCTTTTAGCTTCGTCATACGCCTTTATATTGTCATCTCGCCACTTTCTAAAAGTTTTAGCCGAACAATGCAAACTGGTGTAGATTTCTCTGTCATTACAGCCTGATTCAATTTTATCAATGATTTGGCTAAAAAGCGGTTCTTCATACATCTTAGGTAAAATTGTGGGTCTGCCACCTTTTTGTGTTTGCATATTATCCTTTCTTTTAAATGTGGTTATATCGTTTAAAGCCTATATTTTCGTTCCTGTGAGCGTTAAGTTAATTAGACTTAAATTATATCGTAATGATATAAACACGCTCATACGAGCCAAAATATTAGCATATAGCCATATAATTTCCTTTTTATTTGAGATTTAGCGAGATTTAGCGAGATTTAGCGAGAT
>NZ_RQYW01000047.1 GCF_003932895.1 Leptotrichia sp. OH3620_COT-345
GAAGTAAAGGAAAACGGGTATTTAAAAGACGGTAAGATAATAGACCTTTTAATGTCGCAACTTACAGATGAAGACAGAGTAAGACTTAACAGATATACAGATAAGGATATGCAGTTTAAGGAACTTACAGGAGATGACAGAGTAGACGGAAAAACGGTAATAAACGGAAAATATCAAAGAAAAGCAGACTATCTAAAAAATGTATCTAAAGCGCAAAAGTATTTGAATACAGAAGAAAGTGTAAAAAAATATAAGGAACATACAAAAAAAAATATAAACAAATACAGAAAGGATAAATTAAAAGGAGAAAAACTTGAAAAAGAAGTCAATATAATGACAGAACTGGAATATAAAAGAAAATATAAAGAAATAAGAGAAGATGAAAGTAATGAAAAGAAAACAAAGGAAATTTTTAAAGATCCGTTAGGTAAGAAATATATTAATAACTTGAAAGAAAAAGAGTTATTAGAAAAAATAGTAAACAGCGGTGACAGTTATGATAATATTTTCTATTATTTTAATATGCAAGGAGAAGCAAGAGGAGTTGTATTAGAAAATTTAAGACGACAGACAGAAGCATATAAAAAAGACTCAGGTAAAAAAATGCCTAAAGAAGAAATGGATAAAAGAATAATAGCATATATGGAAAATCCGGGACAACTGGTAAGTGATATTAATTTAAGAGGAATGAGTCTTGATACAGCTATAGAGATTGCACAATATCAGAGTTATTCTAAACCTGAAAATGCAAAAAATTTTACCATATTTGATTATAGAGATAAGGTTGGTCAAGTAGAGAATATATATTTTAAAAATGGTAAAGAAAGAAGACCAATGCAGATAATGGATTCCTATAGAACACCTTCAGGATTGGAAATAGTAAAGGTAAAAGATATACAGACAGGATTGACATTTACTCTTGGGCAAGGTAGTAACCCTGATTTAATTAACTGGGCAAAAAATAAAGCAGTCAGTATAGGAAAAAATGCAATAGAAAAAGGGAGATTTGAATTAGGAGATGTTGCAGGAGATGATGACTGGTTTAATAATATGTTTGGAAATATGCAGTTACCAATAAATCCGATTGCAAAAGCAGGAAACTATATTGCACGAGGTGCATATATAATAAAAAATGAAGCAGAAATAAGTAAAGAAATAACAGACATAAATTTGAAAATATTAACTATGAAAGGAATAGATACAAAAAGTGTAAATAATATAATAAGGAAAGTAACTGATATAAATAAAACTTTATCTACTCCGAGTCAGGATTATAAGAAATGGGAAACTGAAACATATATGAGCGGTATACCTAATACACCTAAACAATATGTAGATTTAAGAGGGTATTATGAAAATACAATAAAAGAGGAAACAAATAGACTGAAAAAACTTGGCTACAGTGAAGAAGAAGCACAGAGAAGAGCAGCAAGAGGCAATGTATATGGAGGGCATTCACTGTCAATGGGAGCAGGTACACATGCAGTTTCTTATACCCCAAATTCTCAGGCAATAGGATCAGATCCGGCACCGAGACAGAGCATAGGACCACATACATCAGGTATATTAATAGTAAATCCAAAAAATGGATTGTTAAATGAAACAAAAAAAGTTGATGGAATAATAACGAGTAAATTTAATCCTGGAATGTATGGGATAAGACCGTTTGAGATATTTACGGGAGGAGTAAATAAGAATTTAGAAAGAACAAAGACGATAGCAACATATGAAACGTCAGGACAGTTTTACATAGAGGAAAAGAAAAAGTATGACCCACATAGAGTAAATGAAATAGGAGAAAAAGGGTGGTATATGATAATAAATGCTCCAGTAAAACCGGAAAAGACTAAGAATAGAGAGAAGAAGTGATAGCTATGAAAAAGAGTTTAATACTAACGTTGACATTTCTCCTGTTACTTTCACAATGTGGAAAAATATTAAAGTTAATAAAAGATGCAAAACATAGGAAAGAAAGCAAAGAAATATTAAATAACATAGTAATAGAAATGAAAAGAGACTATAATTTAATAGTAGATAAAGATAAGTACGAAGTAAATGTATTAGGAATAATGCCGGGAAGCATATTTATAAGATATTATAGTTACGGAATAAGAAAGAAAGGAAAAGAAGAGTATAAATCAAAATATTTTAAGGAGTTTGAAGAAGAATATTATGGATTTATTCCAGGAGAGGGGGCATTAGGAGATGATATAGGATACAGATATACAGATAACTTATTTATTATG
>NZ_RQYW01000048.1 GCF_003932895.1 Leptotrichia sp. OH3620_COT-345
AACTTTGAAATAGAAAGTGATAAGCATGAAGTTTTACTGAAAAGAAAGGATGGACCTTCAGCAATTTCTGAAGAAAAATATAGGGAGGGGGTAGAAGAAACGATAAAAAATATATCAAAAAGACCAATAAATAAGAAAGTACAATTTGGAGAAGCAACATTATTAATACCTGAAAATACAATAATAAATTCTAAACAAAGAAATATAGTAGATATGAAAACGGGTTATGGTATCCCTATAATTTTTAGTGAAACTGAAAGATGTTCAAATGTTTTTTATTGTAAACAAATAAAAAAAGAACAGTATTATAAAATATTGTATGATGAAAAGGACTTTGAAATATCAAAAATATCTGAAAAAATAATAAAAGCCAATGGATTTACAAAGACGTGTAATTAAAATTATAATAAAAGACTCCATATTCAAATTGAAAAAATATCTGTTTGTTTTAGTATTTTCTATATTGATAGAATAATAAAGAAACCTCGGTATTCAAAATTTTCCGAATAAATATTTATGAGAGATAAAAAATTTTGTAGTCGATAGCAGGAAGGTGAGGGCGGCAATGAGCCCTCACAAAAAAACTACACAATAATTCTTGAATAAAAATAAAAAAATCGATATAATAAATCAAAAGATAAGGAGAAAAAAAGGACTTTTAACACTAAGTACAGCCGTATTGGCTGAAAATAATATAATAGAATTTAAGGCGGGATTATCTCCTGCTTCAAAATTTGATGTGACACCTTCAAAGGAAACTAAATTTTCTTATGAATTAGGAACTGAATACAGATATCTTGTAACTGAAAATACCGAATTAGGTGTCGGTCTTACATATCAGAATCATGGAAAATTAAAGAAATTTATTGATGTGGAAGACACCAATTTAAGAGTTGAAGTGTCCGATACTGAACTTTATGATTCATTACCTCTTTATGCAACCGTAAAGTATAATTTCAGGAATAATTCCGACATAGTTCCGTATATAAAAGCCGACTTGGGATATTCATTTAATATAAACGGTAATAATCAAAGCAGATATAAAACATACAGTAAAATAACAGGAGCTGTAGTGGATGAAGGTAAATTAAAAGACTTAAAAGCTCAAAACGGAATGTACTGTTCATTAGGAACAGGACTGGTATATAAAGGATTTACCGCAGGACTGTCCTATCAGGTAAATACAGCCAAAATAGAAGGTATAAGATATGACGGTGTAAAAGATAAAGGAAGTGCAAACTTCAGAAGATTCACATTAAGCTTCGGCTATCAATTCAGATTTTAAATTAAAGGAGAGAAGAATAAAGTATGAAGAAAATATTGCTTTTGTTAAGTTTAATAATAACGGTAAACAGTATTACATATTCAGAGGGAAGAATACTTAAAAATGAACTTCCTAAAAATCAGAAAGAATTTTTTGAAGGAGACAGGCTGATAGATTTACAGGAAGAGATAAAAGAAAGTACGGAAAATATAGACACGGAAGGGTTGCCCAAGTTTCTGGTAAAGACAATAATCTTAAAAACTCCGACAAACCATATAAAACCTCTTGTAAATCCTGAAAAGATAAACAGAATAATAAATGAATACAGAAATACGGAAATAAATATAATAGACTTAAAAACATTGGTAAAAAGACTAAATGAAGTATATACTGAAAAAGGATATATAACAACAAGGGTATACCTTGAGCCTGACCAGAACATACAGGGAGGAGTAATAAAACTTGTAGTATTGGAAGGAAAAATAGAAGAAATAGTCCTTGATAAAGATACAAAAAAAGATAGAAGAAAAGTATTTTTTGCTTTTACAAATGAAAAAGGAAAAGTTTTTAATATATCCCATATAGATAACGGGATAGATAACCTTAACAGAGTGGAGTCAAACAGTTCAAAAATAAATATAGTACCCGGAATAAAACAGGGCTATTCCAAAATAGTAATAGAATCAAAAAAAGAAAAGCCTGTAAGACTGGTATTAAATTACGAAGACACTCAAAAAGATAAACAAAAATACAAAACCACAATAGAATATGACAATCTTTCGGGAATAAATGACAATATATATTTATCCTATAGGGGAGATACCGGTAAATTGACAAAAAACAAAAAGAATAAGGACGACTATTCCGAAAGCTACTCTTTCGGATATTCCTTTCCTTTTAAGAGCTGGAATTTCAGTTTATCCTACAGTAATACAAAAGATAAGAGTTTAATATTGGGAAGTGCGTCAAATTACATATTACAATCTGAAAGCGGTCAATACGGATTTAATACGACAAAACTTCTATACAGGAATGCAAATATGAAATTAAACTTAACAATGGGACTTGATATAAAAAGAGAAAGAACATATATAGCAGCTCAAAGACTTGAAACACAGGATAGAAATATAACAGTAGGAAGTATAGGGATAAACGGAATGTTTAAACTTTTTAAGGGAATAATGTCATACGGTTTATTGTATACCAAAGGAATAAAAGGATTCAGGTCAAATGAAGACAATGCCTTTAATGCGGGAACACTACCGACTGAAAGTGTAGAACCTTCAGATAACAGATATGAGTTTGGAAAGGTAAAGCACAAAGCTGGAATTGAGCTATATACTTCCAAGCAGTGAAGGTAAAACAGGACAGTTTATGTATAAGATAAGACCTTATGTGGAAGCGGATTTAGGAAAAGTAAGAAATAATTACAACGGATATGGAGTGAAAAAAGGAAAGATAACGACACTTTCAAGTTATTCACTGGGGGTAAGGTATTACGGAGAAAAGATAACACTTGATACGGGAATATCAAAGACCGATAAGGGAAGAAACTTTACAAAAGCAGAGTCTCACAGAGGTTATGTAACAGTATCGGCAACATTCTAAAAGGAGATAGATATGAAAAAAATAATAATGTTTTTAACCTTGTTACTGTTTGTATTAAGCTGTAACGATTCAGGTCT
>NZ_RQYW01000049.1 GCF_003932895.1 Leptotrichia sp. OH3620_COT-345
GGAACAGTAAGTAATGACGGCACAATAAAAATAGGTGAAGATTCTACGGGAATATATTATAAAGCGGAACCTACAGGTCCTAATCATGGGCTTGCAGGAGGAGTAATAAATGCAGGTAAGATAGAAGCGACAGGTAATAATGCGATAGGAATAACGTTTGACAGTCCTTATAATAATAAGGTATTAAAAAATAGTTCAACAGGACTGATAGAATTGAACGGGGATAAGTCGACAGCAATTTATGCGACAGGTACAGGTTCTTATACTGCATTGAATGAAGGGACAATAAAATTATCTTCATCATCTGACCCTAATAATCCTAATGTAGGAATGTTTACGGAACAGGGAACAATAATATTGAAAAATGACGGCACAATACAAGGTGGAGACAGAACAGTAGGAATATATGGATATGGAGCAGAGTTGGGAGCAACATCTGTTACAACAGTTGGAGCCGGAGCTACGGGAGTTTATTCTAAAGGAGGAAATGTAACTGTAGGAGGAACATTGACAACAGGAACTCAGGAAGCAGTGGGAGTATATTATGTAGGAACTGGAGGAACGATAAATAACAATGCTTCATCAATTAACATAGGCGACAGTTCATACGGTTTTGTAATAAAGAATGCTGCCGGAGGAAATACATTAAACAGTAATACTGCAAATGTAACATTAGGAAATGATGTTGTATATATTTATTCAAATGACAGAACAGGTCAGATATTCAATAATACTGTATTAAGTTCTACGGGGAATGAAAATTACGGAGTGTATGGAGCAGGAACTATAGTAAATAATGCAGACATAAACTTCGGAACAGGAGTAGGAAATGTAGGGATATACAGTATAAATGGCGGAACAGCGACAAATATGGCAGGGAAAACTATAACAATAGGAGATTCCGATCCGGGTAACAGTAAATTTGGAATAGGTATGGCAGCAGGTTATGAGACATCCGACACAGGAAAAATTTATAATGACGGAGTAATTAATGTAAATGGAACAAGCAGTATAGGTATGTATGCAACAGGAGCAGGTTCAATAGCTGAAAATAGAGGAGTTATAAATCTTGGAGGAGACGGAGCGATAGGGATGTACCTTGACAACGGAGCGGAAGGCTTTAACAGTGGAACGATAACAACGGTAGGTAGTCCGAAAGGAGCAGTTGGAATAGCTGTAAGAAAAGGAGCGACGTTTACAAACACAGGAAATATGCATATAGATTCTTCAGGAGGTTATGCATTTTTCGTAGCACCCGGAGGAATAATAAAGAATTATGGAAACTTTACATTGGCAGGAGGGGCTAAGAAAGAGTTTACCCCTGGAAACAAACCGACAGGTAAAGGAGTTTCAGGAGTGGAAATACATGCACCGGCGAAGTCACCGACAGCAACAATAACGAAAGACGGAATAAAGCAACCAATAGTTGAAGTAGTGAATGCGATAGGTCATAGAAATCCGTTAAGTTCATCTTTCGGAATGTATATAGATACATTAAAAGGAACAAATCCTATAGGTGGATTAAGTGCGATAAAGACAACAGAGGCGGATTTAATAATAGGTTCTGAAGCGGGAGAAGCTACAAACAGCAGATATATTTTACTTAGTGGAAACAGTCAGATAATATCACCGTATAATAATGCGATATTGTCAAATCCACAGATAACAAGTTGGAAGATATATTCAGGAGCGTTGACATGGATGGCGACGGCAACAATAGATCAGGCGACAGGTTTAATAAAGAACATATATCTGGCAAAAATGCCGTATACAGCCTTTGCAGGGAATAAACCGACACCGGTTGAAAAAACGGATACATATAATTTCCTTAACGGACTTGAACAAAGATATGATATGAATGCTCTTGATTCAAGAGAGAAACATTTGTTTAATAAATTAAACGGAATAGGAAATAATGAGGAAACATTGTTCTATCAGGCAACAGATGAAATGATGGGACATCAGTATGCAAATGTACAACAGAGAATAAACAGAACGGGTACATTACTTGATAAAGAGTTTACTCA
>NZ_RQYW01000050.1 GCF_003932895.1 Leptotrichia sp. OH3620_COT-345
GGAGTATCTTTAAAATTAAGTCAGCTATGTGGAGGGGTATTATTATTTTTCATGACTATAAATGTATTGAGAACGATATTACAGAATATAGAAAGAATGGATATATACTCTATATTTAAAATGTTACTTCCTGGTTTAATAAAGAATCTTATAGTAGGATTTATACTTGTAACACCTGTAACGGGGAGTAGTAAACTGGGGATAGGCGGTAGTAGGATAGGGAATATACCTTCAAGCGGAACATTATTGACTCAATTTACGGAAATGATATTTACAATGTTTTACAGATTGGGGACATTATTTTTCAATGACAGTAAATTTAATAATATATCACCGGGAGAATTGGCAGATTTATTTATTTCAAGACCGTTAACACTGTTACAGGATGTATTTGGCTTTATGACATTTTTTGCGATATTTACGAATATAGCAAAGATAATATTGTTATTATTCAGTTTGTGGTTGTGCGGGAAGATAATAGCGACATATATAGCAAATATATTTATGGCGTTGATGTTGACGACATTTTCGATGTTTTATCTGATATTTTTAACGATGGAGAGTACGGTTCATATAGGTCAGAAGGGAATAAACATAATAATAGTACAGTCTGTGACATTGTTTATGACGGTAGCGATGATGGGGATATCGTATCAGGTAATGAAATTAATAGTAGTGGGAAACAGTGTACAGGGGATAGCGTCAATGGCGGTAGTACTGTTTATGTTGCAACAGGTGATGGAAAATGTAAGTATGATGGCGATATCGATAACGTCAGGTGGAGGACTTGGGACTAGTAATGGGTCTGCATTTCTGGGGTTATCACAGGCAATAGGAATGATGGTAGGCGGTTTAGCGATGTGGGGAGGAGCCAAGATGGATGAGCTGACGAATAATGAAGGAGGGATAAAAAAATCTGGTGGTGAAAAAGATTCAAGAGATTACATATTAGGTAAAGCACGAGAGAATGTGGGGTTACCATTATTAAATGAAGTAAAGTCATCGGGGTACCAATTAGGAGTGAATTATAGTAAAGGCTATCATAAGTCAAATATGAAGAGGGCGGAAGATAGCTTTGAAAGGTTAGATAAAAAACGGAGAAGCGGTTTAGGGGTAGGAACAAGGTCAGGAATGTTAACAGCAACATTTATCCAAGGTATGACAGGAGATCTCACTAATAAAGAACTTTTAGGAACACTTTGGAATAAGACGGGAAGTTTATTTGTAAATTCTGAAAGTAAGTTTGAAGATATTCAGGGAGTTTATCCCTATAATGTGATAAATTATGAAAAACAAAGAGAAAAAGCAATTGATATGATAAGAGAAGGTTGGCGAAACTTATGGGGAGAATTAAGTTCGATAAATTTATTGTCAGGAGGTGGTTTAATGAGTGAGGGAGCAAGAAATAATGCGTATAATAATACTAATAATACGTTTTCTGGAGGGAAATCAAGAGATACAGAAAACTTTGATATTCCTTTTAATCCTATAAGTAGGCTTAGTAATAATTATATAGAAGAATTAGAGAGGCTAAATAGGAATAATATAGAAAGAATATCAGAATGGTATATGAATCCAGAGGATATGAAAGAAGTAACGGGAGAATCACTAGAAGAATATAAGAGAAGAAATTATAAAAA
>NZ_RQYW01000051.1 GCF_003932895.1 Leptotrichia sp. OH3620_COT-345
CGAAGAACAGTACACGTTCAGGGATAATAGGCACTATATCTGAAGAAGGCAGTCATATAATAGGGAAGATAGAGGGCAGACAGCGGGAGACGGGAACAAGTGAAAAAGGACTTGAAAGTACGGGAAGAGCAACGAATGAATACTTTACAGATAAGTACAAAAAGAATGACATTCCGATAGAAACAAAGTCAGACGGAAAAGATTACAGTAATATTGATTTCGGTGAGAATGTGGGGGATCGATTTGTTTTGCAAAATGCTCCATATGTAAAACAGTATATTTTTCCTAAAAATTTAAAAAATGAAGGAGAAAAATATCCTGTATTATACATTGATGAAGAATATCCAAAAGAATATAATAGATTAATGAAATTGCCGAGGGTTATTGATGGATTTGAAAAAAATTTATTTTCTATAGAAACTGATTTAGCCAATTTAATTTCTAAAAGAAATTTAAAAATAAATGAGAGTTATGAAATTCCAAAACATCCATCTGATGCGATGGTTCCATATAAATTATATAAAGAAAAAAAAGAGTTGGTAAATTTAACTTTCGCAGGAGGCTTTTCTTGGGGACATACTTATGTTAGAACTCAAGTAAAAAACGTTATTGTAAATCGTACTAATAAAGGTTATAAAATAAATATAACTTATATTGAACGATTAGAAGATTCTTTTGATGATACTTTGGATACATTTAATAAATGGAAAGGAAATCAGGAAATATCGGGTTCTACACCTTATATAATGAAAACTTCTAATAAAAGATATTCTGTCCAAATCGAAGTTAAGAATTTAGGAGAAATATCATCTAAGTTAATACGAAGGAGAAATAAAAGGGAATGAAAAATAGAATAAAATTGTTGTTTTTAATTTTTATATTAGTTTTTATAGGAATTATAATTTGGACAGGTTATAAGTATTTAAATTCTGAAGTTTATATTTTCAAAAGTAAAAAGTATAATTTGAAAATAATAAAAGAAGGAACGGTTGGAGACGATTGGATAAGTGAGAATGCTTTTTATTTTATTGATTATGTACTTAAAGAAAATAAGGATATAAATAAAGAAAAACAAAGTGTTATTTATGAAATTGGGTGTTCTAAATTAAAAGAGATTGGTTTTGATGAAGAAAAGGGGTTATTTTATGGAAGGTTAGATTTTCATTCAGGAATTGTTAGTTTTAGGAAAAATGAAGTAGAAATAAAAAAAATATGTTCAGGATATTTTATATTGAACATGGAAACGGGAATTTATGAAGGGAACTTATCACTTTTAAAAATAAAAGAAAAAATTCATAAGTTAAAATTGACTGAAATGCAAAACTTTAATAAATTTATGAAAAAAAATGGTAAAAAACAAAAATGTGTGACTCTTTATGAATGTGAATTACCTGAATGGTTGAAGGAATAAGTAAAAATCTTCCGCATTGTCGGAGTCGACTGCAAGGAGCGAATACCGCGGGTAGTGGGAATATGAGTGTGGTAATGAGCCCTCATGAACTCTTTTAACATTTACAGCGAGTCAACCTGATTTTCAGTTGGATTTAATAACTTTGAATGATGATTTGGAAGAATTTAAAAATAATCCTTCATTAAAGACGGGAAAGAAAGCAGGTAAATGGGTAGTAAGAGGCGGAAAAGCGATATTTATAGCTGCTGATGGACAGGTATACAAAGCGACTGGTAAAAAAGCAGCGGAATTTATCTCTCAAATAAGTAAGACAAAGATAGCGAAGAAGGGAATATCATCATTAGATAATGTTACAAAATCTATTGTAAAACATACTGACAATCTTAAAAAGAAAGTGGGAGAAGTTGGAGATAAGATTGTTAAGGGTTGGGAAAATCTGATTAGTGGAGGTAATGGTTCAAAAGTAGCAAAGCAGGTCGGAGGATTAGGAGTAGAAACAAAAGTATTAAAATTAGGAGTGAATATAGACGGTACAGTTACAACAGGAAAAGTAATTGATAAAGCACTTGGAAATAGTCCAACTTCGAGAATAGGTTTAGGAGAGACGTTTAAAACATTTGACACATTTGAAAACGGAGTGGCAACAAGTATAAA
>NZ_RQYW01000052.1 GCF_003932895.1 Leptotrichia sp. OH3620_COT-345
GTAATAAAGTCTGAACCAGTTAGTTCTAAGCAATTAGATACTTAGAACTAACTGGTTCAGACTTTATTACAGATTTAAAAGACTTTGCAGACCTACAAAATTCTTTTGTCGCTGGATATATTCCTGATGACTTTACAGAGCAAATGGAGAGCTTTACAGACAAGTTATTGATACTTTGGGTAGATTGTAACGGAGGAATGCAAAACGCCTTAGATGATAAAACAGAGCTTCCTACAACTAACGAGTTAATCAATATCTTCTGTAAAACTGTTTTTATTAAAGAAAAAGAGGAAACGGAAGACGATACAGTCTTCTTTTCTTCTAGTTCATTGATTAAGAAAAAGAAAGATACTGTAAGGGAAAATAAAACTTTAGAACTTTTGACTGTTTTGGGCAATAATGAAATTGATATAACACAGTTCATGGAAATGGAACTAGAACTTGTTTATAAAATAATCGAACTTATTGCAGAGAAAAAGAAAGAGGAAAAAGAAAAAGAGAAAAGGCGTAAAAGAAAGGGTATGTAATGGCAAGTAATGCAACATTTGAGGTCGAGATATACGGTAATACAACGAAATTCGAGAACTCACTTAAAGGCGTTAATACCGCAATGTCAGGGCTTAGAGGAGAAGCTAAAAACTTACGTGAAGCTCTAAAACTTGACCCCACAAATACCGGGAAAATGGCGCAATTGCAGAAGAACTTACAAACGCAGTTGGGCTTATCACGTGACAAAGCAACAAAATTAAAAGAAGAACTTTCTACGGTTGACAAAGGGACGTCAGCAGGTCAAAAGAAATGGCTACAACTTACTAGAGATTTAGGTACAGTAGAAACACAAGCTAATAGGCTAGAGGGCGAAATTAAGCAAGTCGAGGGTGCTATTAGTTCAGGCTCTTGGAACATTGACGCTAAAATGGATACTAAAGGCGTTAATAGCGGAATTGAGGGCATGAAGTCACGCTTTAGCGGTCTTAGAGAGATTGCTGTTGGTGCATTCAGACAAATCGGTGCAAGTGCTGTTAGTGCTGTCGGTAACGGCTTAAAAGACTGGGTATCTAACGCAATGGATACTCAAAAAGCCATGATTTCATTGCAAAATACAATGAAGTTCAAAGGCAATGGAAAAGACTTTGACTATGTAAGCAAATCTATGCAGAATCTTGCTAAAGATACAAATGCAAATACCGAAGATACTTTAAAACTTTCAACAACGTTCATTGGTTTAGGCGATAGCGCTAAAAAAGCGGTCAGTAAAACAGAAGCATTAGTAAAAGCTAACCAAGCATTTGGTGGTACTGGCGAAAACCTTAAAGGTGTAGTTCAGTCTTACGGTCAAATGTCGGCAGCTGGTAAAGTTACGGCTGAAAATATTGGACAATTAACCGATAACAACACAGCTCTTGGTTCTTCTTTAAAAGACACTGTTATGAAAATGAACCCCTCATTACAGCAATACGGTTCTTTTAATGACGCTGTTTCAAAAGGCGCTGTTTCGATGGATATGCTCAACAAGGCTATGGAAAAAATGGCTAAAGGTTCGGGCGGTGGAATCAAAACTATTGGGGACGCGTGGGAC
>NZ_RQYW01000053.1 GCF_003932895.1 Leptotrichia sp. OH3620_COT-345
AAAGAATATCAGAATGGTATATGAATCCAGAGGATATGAAAGAAGTAACGGGAGAATCACTAGAAGAATATAAGAGAAGAAATTATAAAAAATAGAAAGGAAAGGTAATAAAAATGAAAAGACTAATGTTGATAGTAGTAATGCTAATGGCAGTGTTAAGTTGTACAGCAGAGGATATAGAAATATGGAATAGAGTTGACAGAAGAATGAAAGAAAGAGGACATGGATGTTACCGAGACCCTTATTATGGTAATATAAAATGTGGTTATAGGAGATAAAAAATTCATATAGATATAAATTAAGCCTTTGATATATAAAGAAAACAAATCCAACATTCAAATTATTTCAACAAAAAAATACGAGAATGAGTATGAAGAAAAATCACTGTTTGGACGAAGTGAGTTTGTGATTTTTCAGTAAATGAAGTATTTTTGAAAGAGAAATAATTTAAGTTGGAAGTTTTTTGGTACAATCTTTTTTGCAAAAAAGGTTGTGAGGACTAGTAAAGGCTTTCGTAAGTCAAATATGAAGAGGGCGGAAGATAGCTTTGAAAGGTTAGATAAAAAACGGAGGAGCGGTTTAGGGATAGGAACAAGGTCAGGGCTGGCAGCATCAATATTTATTAGAGGTATGACAGGAAATTTAGGAAATGTAGAGATATTAAAGAAGTTTATGGGAAGTGGTAAAAAGGTATTTGTAAATTCTGAAAGTAAGTTTGAAGATATTCAGGGAGTTTATCCCTATAATGTGATAAATTATGAGCAACAAAAAGAAGCAATTAATATGTTGGAAAATGGATTTGAAAGTTTATTAAGTCGACTACAGGGAGTAACTTTATTGTCAGAAGCAGGCTCAATGAGTGAGGGAGCAAGAAATAATGCATATAATAATATGAATGATATGATAAGGTCAAGTGACTTAGGAAATTTTGAAAAGCCTTTTAAAACTAAAAGTATGAATGTAAGTGATTATATGGAAAATCTTGTAGAGTTAAATAGGAATGTTGTAAAAAGAATATCAAAGGCATATTTAAACTCTTCTGAAACAGAGTTAATGATTAAGAATTCAATAAATGAATATAATAATTTAAAATGATAAAAGATAAACGGAGATGATATAAATGAAAAGGATAATAGTGATAGTAGTATCATTTTTATTAATTTTGAATTGTAGTTTAATAAATGAAGAGATAAAAGAGTTTGAAAAGACTAAAAAAGAAATGAAAGAAAGAGGACATGGATGTTACCGAGGAAATATACATTGTGGCTATAGAAGATAAGAAGTTAGTTGAATAAATTAAGCTTTTGATAGATATATAAAGAAAACAAATCCAACATTCAAATTATTTCAACGAAAAA
>NZ_RQYW01000054.1 GCF_003932895.1 Leptotrichia sp. OH3620_COT-345
GTGTTATAAGTTCTATTATCGCTTGATACACTGTTAGTGCTTAAACCGTAACCGCTAGAAGATAAATTGACATCTGTTAAGCCTACTACCATAGAACCTTTGAATAGTCCGCCAACTTTACTTGCAACCCAATCAATTGAACCTTTGATATTTTTAATTGTATCTGTTACACCTCCAAGAACGCTGTCTATTGTATCTTTGACTCCTCCAAATATTCCGCTAAAGAAGTCGCCAATGCCCTTAAATACTCCTGTTATTGCATCCCAAGCATTTGAAGCAAATTTACCAAAAGCCTCGAATACTCCGCTAACTATATCTTTAGCACCGTCAAACGCTCCCTTAAAGAAATCAGCTACTCCGTTAAATACACCTGAAATTGCATCCCAAGCTTTTGAAGCAAAGCCACCAAGAGCGCTAAACACTCCGCTAACGACACTGCGAACAGAATTGAATATGCCACTAAAGAAGCCTGAAACTGCATTCCATATTGATGAAACTACTCCCCAAGCGCTAGAAGCAAAACTTCCGATTGCACTAAATACTGTTGAAACTACTGATTTTACAGCGTTAAATATACCGCCAAAGAAGCCTGAAACTGCATTCCATACGCCAACCAGTATATCCCAAGCTGAACCAGCAAAGCTACCTATGGCGCTAAATACTGTTGAAACTATTGAACTAACTGCGTTAAATATTACACCAAAGAAACCTGATATGCCGTTCCACGCTCCGATAACTAATTGGTAAGCACCGCGAATAATAGCCAATATAAGTTGGAATGCTAAATTAATTACTGATCCAACTAACCCAAATATAGATTGAAAGAAACTAATTAAAGGTTGGAAAGTTGTAACAAACCAGTTATAAGCACCTGTCACTAAAGAAGCAATGGTTGTAAATACAGTTGTAACAACATTTACTATTCCGTCCCATAGCCCTGTGAAGAACCCTGTAACTCCTGCCCATGCTGTTTGAATACCAGTAACAACAGTTGTCCATAAAGTAGTAAAGAATGTTGTTATTCCGTTCCAAATATTTTGAACACCTTGTACAATTCCACTGAACCAATCGACTAAGCCTTGCCAAATGCCTTTAGCTCCGTCAACTGCTCCGTTCCATATATCAGCAAACCATTGACCAATACCGCTAAAGAATGAAACTATTCCGTCCCATGCACTCTTTAAGAAGTCTACGAAACTACCCCAAACCTTTTTACCTGTTTCGGTTTGAGTGAAGAAGTAAACTAAACCAGCAACAATGGCTGCGATTGCTATGCCAAGAGCCACGAATGGATTCATAGCCATTACAGCATTGAAAG
>NZ_RQYW01000055.1 GCF_003932895.1 Leptotrichia sp. OH3620_COT-345
TGTAACTTTAAGCAGAAAGAATGTTGAAGAATACGTAACGAGTTTGGAAACAACAGATGAAATGAGAAGGGTGGCAGCTCAGAACATAGAGACATCTTTTAAGGAGTTGGACAGTCAGATAGAAAAGGGAGATATACCGTTAGAATTTGCGAAGAGTGCGGCAATGATACAGAAGATGTCATTACCTACTTCATCGGCGATATTGGACAGTTTGTCAGGACAGATATATGCTTCGGCACAGGCGTTGACTTTCCAGCAATCCGAGACGGTAAATAAGGATTTATCAAATAGGCTTGTAATGCTTGGTACATTGGATAATCTTGGAGAGAAAGCCGGGATATGGGTAACAGGTATAGGATCTAATGGAAGGTTGAGAAGAGATGGTTATGGAGTAGGAAAGAGCCGTTTATATGGAGGTCAGGTAGGAATAGATAGAGTATTTGGGAACAGCTTAATATTAGGGACAGCGTTATCGTATTCAAGAACGGATGTAAAATTTGACAGATATGGTGGAGAATCGAAGGGTACGAATTTTGGAGTATCATTATATGGAAGATTGGGTAATAAAGAGGTACCGTATTATTTACAGGGAAGAATAGGAGTAGGCTTTGTAGATAGTGATGTAGAAAGAGATATATTGTTAGGGACGGGTTCAGTAACTAGAGCTAAGATAAACCATGATGATAGAGTGTATTCAGGATATTTGGAAAGCGGATATAATTTTATTAGGAATGGTATGACATTAACTCCTTTTGTTGGTTTGAGTCATGATACGGTAGTAAGGGGTTCTTTTAGGGAAGAGAACAGCCAGTTTGGTTTAAGTTCGGAAAAGGCAAAGTATCATCAGACATCGGGGTTATTGGGATTGAGATTGGGCAAGAAAATGGTTTGGAGTAATGGAATTGTTACGACAATTCAGGGATATGTAACACATCAGATGGACTTTAAGGAAGAGGATTTGAGTTTTGAGGCGTCTTATACGGGATTAAGCGGGGCGAAATTCAGAGTGAGAGGGATAGGTCTTCCTAAGGATAGGACATGGACTGGGTTAGGAGTATTGACTGAAGTAAATCCTAATATTTCGTGGTATGTGAACTATGATGCTAAGATAGAGAAGAAAAAAATAAATAACAATGTATTTACGACAGGTTTCAGGATTAATTTTTAAGAGAAGTGAGATGAGAATGTAAGGAGAGCTATTTCGGATATTAGTTGAAATAGCTCTTTTTTTA
>NZ_RQYW01000056.1 GCF_003932895.1 Leptotrichia sp. OH3620_COT-345
ATCCATAACCAAAAAGTCATGCAGTGGGCTTTAAATAATACTGCTGTTAAAATCGGACAAAATGGGGACTATATGTATACTAAAAAACTTGAAAAAGATAAAATTGACCCTACTGTTGCTTTGACAATGGCTTTAGAAATGGCGGTGTCAGATGAAGTATAATGTTGACACAGTTCGAGAAAGTGGTTGGTATAATAAAAAAGAATGGTTGGCTGTCCGTGATTATGTAAGACAACGTGATAAGATGACTTGCGTAAGATGTGGCGCATTCGGTGCTAAAAAATACGAAGTAGACCATATTATAGAACTAACTTGGGAAAATCTTGATGATTGGAAAATAGCGCTGAACCCTGATAACCTACAACTCCTTTGTAAGTCTTGCCATAACAAGAAGACAAGCGAGTATAAACGTGGGAAAGGTGTGAGTTTATGGTAGAAAGGGGAAAAATTGAACTTATTCGGAAAAGTGGTATCATTTTCACGTGGAAAGCTAAACAATGATACTCAAAGAGTTACAGCGTGGCAAAACGAAGCGGTAGAATATACAAGTGCCTTTGTGACTAACATTCATAATAAAATCGCTAATGAAATAACAAAAGTAGAATTTAATCATGTTAAATATAAAAAGTCTGATGTTGGTTCTGATACTTTGATTAGTATGGCAGGTTCTGACTTAGACGAGGTTCTAAACTGGAGTTCTAAGGGCGAACACAATAGCATGGAGTTTTGGCAGAAAGTAATTAAAAAGTTGCTATGCACGCGCTATGTTGACCTGTACCCTATATTTGATAGTGAAACAGGAGATCTATTAGACCTACTATTTGCTAACGATAAAAAAGAATATAAACCTGAAGAATTAGTAAGGCTTATCAGTCCTTTTTATATCAATGAGGATACAAGTATTTTAGATAATGCTCTAGCTAGTATTCAAACTAAGCTGGAACAAGGTAAATTGCGTGGCTTGTTGAAAATTAATGCCTTTCTTGATATTGATAATACGCAAGAGTATCGAGAAAAAGCCTTAACAACAATAAAGAACATGCAAGAGGGTTCGAGTTACAATGGTTTGACACCAGTTGATAACAAGACGGAAATTGTAGAACTTAAAAAAGATTATTCTGTTTTAAACAAAGATGAAATTGACCTTATTAAATCGGAACTTTTGACAGGCTACTTTATGAATGAAAATATTTTGCTTGGTACCTGTCTC
>NZ_RQYW01000057.1 GCF_003932895.1 Leptotrichia sp. OH3620_COT-345
GGAGGAAAAAAAGGATGGCAAAAGCTAAATTTGAGAGAAGTAAACCACACGTAAACGTAGGGACAATAGGACACGTAGACCACGGTAAGACAACGACAACAGCAGCGATATCAAAAGTATTGGCTGAAAAAGGATTGGCTGAAAAAGTTGATTTTGAAAACATAGACCAGGCACCTGAAGAAAGAGAAAGAGGGATAACGATTAATACTGCCCATATTGAATATCAGACGGAAACAAGACACTATGCACACGTTGACTGTCCGGGACATGCTGATTATGTAAAGAATATGATTACGGGAGCGGCACAAATGGACGGGGCTATACTTGTAGTATCAGCAGCTGACGGACCGATGCCTCAAACTAGAGAGCATATTCTTTTGGCTAGACAGGTAGGAGTACCTTACATTGTAGTGTATCTTAACAAAGTAGATATGGTAGATGATGAGGAGTTATTGGAATTAGTAGAAATGGAAGTAAGAGAATTACTTACGGAGTATAATTTTCCGGGAGATGAAATACCTGTAATAAAAGGTTCATCATTGGGAGCGTTAAATGGTGAAGCGAAATGGGAAGAAAAGATAATGGAACTTATGAATGCGGTAGATAGTTACATACCGACACCTGAAAGACCTGTGGACCAAGCGTTCTTAATGCCGATAGAAGATGTATTTACGATAACGGGAAGAGGAACGGTAGTAACGGGAAGAGTAGAAAGAGGAGTAGTAAATGTAGGAGAAGAAGTTGAGATAATAGGGATAAAGCCTACGGCAAAAACTACGGTAACGGGAGTAGAAATGTTCAGAAAACTTCTTGATACTGGTCAGGCAGGAGATAATATAGGGGCATTGTTAAGAGGAACGAAGAAAGAAGAAGTAGAAAGAGGTCAGGTACTTGCAAAACCGGGAACAATTAAACCTCATACATCCTTTAAGTCTGAAGTATATGTACTTACGAAAGATGAAGGAGGAAGACATACACCGTTTTTTACAGGATATAAGCCACAGTTTTATTTTAGAACTACGGATATAACAGGAGAAGTAAACTTACCTGAAGGAGTAGAAATGGTAATGCCTGGAGATAATATAGAAATGTCAGTGGAACTTATACATCCTATTGCGATGGAAGAAGGACTGAGATTTGCCATAAGAGAAGGTGGAAGAACAGTAGCTTCAGGAGTTGTTGCTACTATCGTTAAGTAATAAA
>NZ_RQYW01000058.1 GCF_003932895.1 Leptotrichia sp. OH3620_COT-345
TTTCAGGAGGAGCAGATATGTCAGGAGTAGTATTGAAAAAAGTGGAGAAGCAATATCCTAATGGATTTAAAGCGGTACACGGAATAGATTTGGAAATAAAAGATGGAGAATTTATGGTATTTGTAGGACCGTCAGGTTGTGCAAAATCCACAACACTTAGAATGATAGCAGGACTTGAAGAAATAACAGGAGGGGAAATATATATAGGAGATAGGATTGTAAATGATGTACCTCCAAAAGACAGAGGAATAGCGATGGTGTTTCAGAATTATGCTCTTTATCCTCATATGACGGTATATCAGAATATGGCATTCGGTCTTAAATTGAAAAAGACTCCGAAAGAAGAAATAGACAGGAGAGTAAGGGAAGCGGCGGAGAAATTGGAAATAACCGAGCTTCTTGACAGGAAGCCTAAGGAAATGTCGGGAGGTCAGAGACAGAGGGTAGCGTTGGGAAGAGCGATAGTAAGAAAACCGGAAGTATTTTTATTTGACGAACCGTTATCAAATCTTGATGCGAAGTTGCGAGTGTCTATGCGTGTAAGGATAACACAGTTACATCAGGAATTAAAAACGACGATGATATATGTGACCCATGATCAGGTAGAGGCAATGACGATGGGAGATAGGATAACGGTAATGAGAGCGGGAAGAATAATGCAGGTAGACACACCGTTGAATTTGTATCATTATCCTGCTAACAGGTTTGTAGCAGGTTTTATAGGTTCACCGACGATGAATCTTGTAGAAGGAGAACTTAAGGAAAAAGGAGGAGGGGTATATATAGACATAGACGGGTCGGAGATTATGCTGTCAGAAGAAAAAGGGGAGAAAGTAAGAGGTTATGTAGGTAATCGTGTAATATTTGGGATAAGACCTGAGAATATAAGTTTAAGTGAGGTAGAAGATGAAGTATCGAAAGAGGGTGAAATAAGTGTAGTGGAACAGATGGGAAATGAAGAGTATATATACTTTACTTTAAATGGTCGTCAGATGACATGCAGACTAAATATAGAACATGTAGGAGATTCGGTATCGAAGAAAGGAAAGAGAGTGTTTAGATTTGACACAAGTAAGGCACATATATTCGATATAGAAACAGAAGAAAATATCAGTCTGTAAATATAAGGTGATAAAAATGAAATATATTAATATTATAGAGTCATTTTATCCTTCTTTAAGTAAACAGGAAAA
>NZ_RQYW01000059.1 GCF_003932895.1 Leptotrichia sp. OH3620_COT-345
GGGTCTACACCGTCAACTGAATCTGTTTCTGATTCTTTTGTTGCTTCTGCTGTTGGTCTCAAATTTGGATAAACGACTACGCGATAACCGTCAACAAATTCCCCTGTAACTTTATCACGCTTACGCCCTTTAATAAGGTATTGAACACATTTCGTTTTCCAATTACCAGTAGGAGACCAACCCAAGCCATTTTCTGTTCTTTGTTGACCTAAAATGTCTTCTTTAAGCGATTGGTCTGTTTGAATGAATACCATTTCGCCTTGAAGTAAGGTAGCACCTTTTTTCACTCCATGGTCTGGCACGTCATCAGCTGGATAGCTGTTAGTCTCCGCTTGGTCTTCCATTGCGCCAACTGATACTAAACCAGTTACAATTTTATGGTTAGTGAACTCTGGTTTTCCGTTACTTCCCTTGGCCATATCAGCTACGATTAGAGCTTCATTACCAAAGAAAATCTCACGTGAGTTATAATCTAATTTCATTTTTTATTTTCCTTTTTATTTTTTTATGCAGTACGTTTCCAATAATATATTGTCGTTGAACCAATTACTGCTGAACCGATATTTTCCCATGCAATCCTAAATATATATTAATCAATATCAATATTCCACATGCAAACAGGATATATTAAATCTTGTAACTGTGACATAATTTGAGCCATTGAGTATTTGTTAGGGTGTATCGATCCATAAGTAACGCCATCTGAATTTAAAGCTGACCATGTTTTTATAGACATATCATTATGTGCGTAAGTTCTCGCTGTAAAATCAGCAAACGCACACTCGTATTTACGACATAATTCTTGTATTATAGGTCTAACATTTTGAAACCACTCTACATAGGTTCTCCCAGTATTATAAACTGTTCCAACTGTTGGCAAAGTGATGATAATAGCCAAATCTTTTACGGTTTTATTATAAGCTGGTCTACCATTAACACTTGTATTTCCTCTTATTCTTTTCAATCCTTCTTCCATATTTGTTTTAAATAAGTTTAATCTTTGTTCTAGTGTTAACCCAGCGAACTTCGTATGGTTTTTATCAGCGTCATTCATTCCCCATCCAATTATTAAAAGGTCTGGGTTATGTTCCATCGATGTTTGTAAAAAACCATTAGGGTATTTTTGTAAATAGTAAGGCAAAGCATAAGTTGGGTTTCCTACCCATTC
>NZ_RQYW01000060.1 GCF_003932895.1 Leptotrichia sp. OH3620_COT-345
CATTACCGAAATTAGTAAGTGAAGAGGAGAAAGCAAAGTATAATGAAAATCCGAGTAAGTGGCTAAAGGAAAATAATTATTCAATGCCGATAACAAGTGAACAGTTAAGTCAAATAAGAGGAAACTACCAAGAAGAAGTAAAAGATAACTTAATAGCAGAAGGCAAAGGGAAACTTTCAGATAATTGGATAATGAAAAAGTGGTTAAATGACGGACACGGAGCTTACACATATTACTCAGCAATATATGCAGGAGAAATAGATAAATTACTGAAAGATAGAGAAGGAGTAACAGAGTATAATAGAAGAGATTTTGAGAAAGAATATAATCAGGGTAGATATATTGATAAAGGTTTACCGAGTAATTATATAACGAATAGTATGAATGAGAGCATAAGAAGAGGAAAGTTGGGAGCATTGGATATAAGTGAGTATATAGAAAGTTTAAGAAATGGAGTTGGTTTAAGATGAAAAAAAGAATAATTCTGATGTTAATGTCAGTAATAGCATTGAATTCGTGTTATTATGCACAGCAGATAGCAGGAGATATAAAAGATGAGTATCAAACTGAAAAAACAAGAGAAAAAAATGGGGGGGGGGGAGCAATAGATAATGAAAAATATAAAGAAGGAGTATATGAAGCAATAAAAGACATTTCAAAAAGACCAGTAAACAAAAAAGTTCAATTTGAAGGAATAACACTAATATTGCCTCAAGGGACATCTATAAATCAAAAGTTAGGAAATTTGATAGACTCACAAACAGGTTATGGAATACCGATAATTTTTAGTAAAACTAATAGCTGTTCTAATGTTTTTTATCATAAGAAAATAAGTTTAAATAACTATTGTAGCTTATCATATAATAGGTATCTTTCAACTAATGAAATAGCTCAGAAAATAATAAAGGCTAATGGATTTACAAAGATGTGTAATTAATATGAAAGTCACCCCAACATTCAAATTATTTCAACGAAAAAAATACGGGAATGAGCGTAAAGAAAAATCACTGTTTGAACGAAGTGAGTTTGTGATTTTTTAGCGAATGAAGTGTTTTTGAGTATGAAATAATTTATGTTGGGAAGTTTTTTGTCAAACTTTTTTGCAAAAAAGTTTGGAGTTACCGATAGGAGACCATCAT
>NZ_RQYW01000061.1 GCF_003932895.1 Leptotrichia sp. OH3620_COT-345
CTCCAGCCACTACCAATAAGATAGATGTAAATACACTCAATGCAATAGCTAGATAGTCATGGCGATAATACCACTCCTTAAAGTTGGTAACCGAACCTACACCATATAAAATGCCAAGAATAATCAAGGCAATATTAATTACAATCATTCATTCTCCTGACTTTCTACATAGAGTAAGATACAGAACGCGTCTGCCATGTCGTCGTTGATATCATTATCAGGTACTATGTTATAGCTCTTGAGTATCTCAATGCTTTGTACTTTTCGCAATGCACTCTTACCTTTAATTAGATGATACCCACACCATTTACTGTTTGGTACATCAACATAGCCAATGTTATGACGGTTACGCATGACACCCAAGAATGAACCGTTAGCTCTAATCAATGAGATGTTTCCCTTAGACTTGAACGTGATAATAGGTTCTTCAATATAAATAAAGTAGTCAAATAAATTGTAATGCTCAATAATTTCTGTTATACCGTCAGCAATAAGCTTGGCACGTTCCAAAGGATCTTTACTTTTACCACCTGCAATTGAACCGACTACATACTCATTTGTCAAAGGATTACGAAATGCGTAACCAGTATTAGAGGTGCTAAAGTCAATAGCTAAGGCTTTGCTCATAAATCAGAACTCAATTCAATATAAAGCTCTTTAGTAATTTCTCCAATATCAAATAAGTGCTTAACATAGTGTTCATATTCAATCGGAGTCAATACTTCTTTTTGTGCTAAAATATGCTCTTTATTCATTTCTTTATTCTCCCTTAAAAATTAAAGCTGTATCAAGATTAATCAAACCACATTCAACAGCGTTAAGTAAGAACTCGTTAAAGTCAACTTCTGACAATGTCTCTTGCTTAAATAGTAGCTGTTCCTCTGTCATTTGCTTTCCTCTCTCAACTTGATATATATATTATATCAAATGCACTTTTCAGGTTTGGTTTATCCTCTGTTATGTAAGCTATGATTGACTTTGTAGGCATTTTGTGTTATACTATTTATAGGAGGTAACTATGGCTAGAGATAAATATCTGATGTACTTACGACAACAGGAATACAAGAAACGTATTAAAATTAAAGTAGTTAATACAAGAGCTAGAATGAACAG
>NZ_RQYW01000062.1 GCF_003932895.1 Leptotrichia sp. OH3620_COT-345
GATAAAGCACTTGGAAATAGTCCAACTTCGAGAATAGGTTTAGGAGAGACGTTTAAAACATTTGACACATTTGAAAACGGAGTGGCAACAAGTATAAAGTCAATAAATTTAAAAGCTTCGTCGTATCAAAGTGGTTCTGTTCTTTTAACTAATATGAAAAAGGCTATAAATGCTGCTTCGGAATTTAAAACAGCAACTTTAAATGGATTAACATTAGACTCAGACCAGATCAAAACAAAAATAGTAAATTTTGTAATAAATGATATAAATTTAAATCAATCTCAAATGGAAACTTTTAAAAAAGTAATAAGGTATGGACAGGAAAAAGGAATAAAAATAAAGATAACAATAATAAAGTAAAGGTGGAAAATAAAATGATAATGATTCAAGTATATAAGGAAAAAAAACAAAAACACTTTAGAATAGTAATACTTCCAACAGGAAGAAATGAAATGGGTTTGATTCAAGTAAAAGATTATGGAATAATATCATATCTAAGTATAAAAGAAATTTATAAAATGGGGGAATTTATTTTATGGGCGTTAAATCAAAGTGATAATGAAATAATAAAAGATAAATCAGAAGTAGAATTTTCCAAAAAATTTTTTAATTATAATTCGTATAGAAAAATCACTATAGATTATAATTTGATTAATATAAAGATTGTTAATAATGTATGTAAATTAGAGTTATTAAATAAAGACGGCTATGGTTTTACATCTTTTAAAGATAAAGATGGTAATTTTTTAGAATATGAATTTAAAAAGAAACCAACAGCCTATGAATTAGGGAGTAAACTAATGGAAATGTTTGAGTATAAGGAAAATTATGATGAAATTTAAAAAAATAAGTAAATTTCCCCCCCGCATTGTCGAAGTCGACGAAGGAGCGAAGACCGCGGGGTAGCGGGAGTATGAGGGCGGCAATGAGCCCTCATGAACTCTTTTACAATAACGTAAAGAACATAACTTATAAAGGAACACATGCAGAAGATACAACAATGATATACAATAATGTGGAGAACATAAATAAGGAAGCAGTGGAACTGAATAACAGATATTCTTCAAGCGGAAAAAGTACGGGAATAAATGCAGGAGCAACAGTAGG
>NZ_RQYW01000063.1 GCF_003932895.1 Leptotrichia sp. OH3620_COT-345
TCCCACTATTATAATCCTTTAACAGCTCATTTCTATTATATTCATCTTTCGCATTCAATAGAAATTCACTATTATCCAAAATTGCAGGTCCGTTTATTGCCAAGTTTATCTTTATACTCTGATCTAAGTTATACAAGTCCTTTACTTCTCCTAATATTTCATTCTTTCTTGTTATATTTGCTGTTCTGTATTCTTTAAATTTTTCTTCTGTGAGGGCTCATTGCCGCCCTCACACTCCAGCTATCGGCTACAAAATTTTTTATCCCTCATAAATATTCATTATGCTTGGAAAACAGCAAACTCTCTTCGTTCAAACAGCTGTTTTCCTTTTCAGCATAATTTCATATTTCTTCGGAAAATTTTGAATGCCGAGTTTTTTTAGTTCCTTATAATTATGGAAAATACTAAAATAAACAGATATTTTTTCAATTTGAATAGTGGAGTTTTTTACTATAATTTTAATTACAAGTCCTTGTAAATCCATTGATTTTAGATATTTTTTCAAACAATATTCTTACATTTTCACTTTCTGATAAATAAGTAATAAAATATTTTTTGTTTTTTGTTTTTACTTTGTTTGAAAAAACATTACACTCATCTTTAATATAAAACGTTATTGGTAGTCCATAGCCTGTTTTTAAATCCACTATATTACCTATTTTTGAATTCAACTCTGTGTTTTCAGGTATTAATACACTTATTTCTCCAAATTGTACTCTTTTATTTATGGATCTTTTTGTTACATCTTTTACTATATTAAATACTTCATTATCCTGTTCATATGCTCTACTTCCATTTTTTTTCCATTTATCCTTAAAAATTTTTTCTTCTTCTGCTTCATATATTGTTTTTTGAATTCCATATCTTAGCTCTCCACAAGAACTTAACATTATTCCTATAATTATCATCATTATTATATTTTTCATTATCTTTCAACTCCCATTCTTAAATTTCTTAAATAACTGTTTATATCCGACACTCCTGTATTTTCTTTTCTTTCATATGGCAATACATTTGTATTTAGTTTTGGACTATTTGA
>NZ_RQYW01000064.1 GCF_003932895.1 Leptotrichia sp. OH3620_COT-345
CGTCAGCAGTGTATTCTGTAAGCTTATTCTCGTTACTTAAGTTAGCAAGTTCTCCTGCATAGTCTAAAGCCTTGTTACGGTCTTTGTCGTAGCTTTCACCCTCTTTCTTGCCAGCTCTCACTAGATACTTTAATACCTGCATTGTATACCAGCCTGCAAGCTCTTCATAGTTAAAATGATGTTTAAAGTATTCGTTAAGTTCCATACCGTATTCATTGGCATAGTGCTTATTTGTACCATAATTCATTAGATGTTACCCCCAATCCATGCAATAAGCAACGTCGCAAGCATACCTATCCAAGTGATAGCGATAAGTGTAAAGCCGACACCTGCAACCATCATTAAAGTTTTTACTGTATCTTTCATTTTGTTCTCCTCTATTTATAACTCTATTCTATCAAATTGCTTTTACTTTATCAAATATTAACTGTTTTTAACCATAAATAATTTCTCATTTTCTTTTTTGCTTCTTCCACTTTGGAGAGTGCTGCGCGCTTTGTCAAAAGAATATACAGCTTCAAAGCGTTCATCTGAAATTGAATAACTTGAAATTATCACGATGTTATTTTTAGCCATTACAAATGCCCAGTCATAAAATTCTTGACTATCGAATTGATTAATATAACCTTTTTGGTGACTTTCTTCATAAGGTGGGTCAAGATATAGAATAGCTCCAGAAACATCACTAAAAGCGTGATAACTTTTGCTTGTAGCTTTTATTTTATTTAATTTTTGAAGTTGTTGAATTCGTTGAAGTTGTTCAAGTCGTTCAAGTTGTTGAAGTCGTTGAATTTGTTGAAATTGTTTGTACTTTTCAATCGATCTCTTATATGTTTTGGTCTGTTTATAACCACTAAAAACGTCATGCTTTTCAATTATTTCTTTAGCTAGATTATATTTTAAATCTGAAATTTCTTTAGAATATAAATAATCTCTCTTTTTATTACCGAAAGAGTTAATCAGCAACTTCAAAAAG
>NZ_RQYW01000065.1 GCF_003932895.1 Leptotrichia sp. OH3620_COT-345
ATATCCGACACTCCTGTATTTTCTTTTCTTTCATATGGCAATACATTTGTATTTAGTTTTGGACTATTTGATAAACCTTTATCTGTATACTTTCCATTAGTATAATCTTTTAATAATTCTTCTTTGTTATACTTATCTTTCGCTTCTAATAAATAAGGGCTTTTGTCAAGTAGTGCAGGTCCGTTTATTGCCAAGTTTATCTTTATACTCTGATCTAAGTTATACAAGTCCTTTACTTCTCCTAATATTTTATTTTCCGTGAGGGCTCATTACCGCCCTCACACTCCAGCTATCGTCTACAAAATTTTTTATCCCTCATAAATATTCACTATGCTTGGAAAACAGCAAACTCTCTTTGTTCAGACAGCTGTTTTCCTTATCAGCATAATTTCATATTTACTCGGAAAATTTTGAATGCCGAGATTTTTTGATTTCCTACAATATGGAAAATACTAAAATAAATAGATAGTTTTTCAATTAACTTTGAATATTGGAGTTTTTTTCTGTAATTTTAATTACACGTATTTTTAAAACCATTTATTTGCATTATTTTTTTTGCTATTTTATTTATTTCAGGAATAGTTTTATTATAAAATATCCCATAATCCACATTTTCTTTAACTTTTTTAGCAACACAACCACTACTACTTTCAGAAAATGTTATAGCTATTCCATATCCTGTTTTCATATCTACTATATTTCCTTGTTTAGTATTTATTGCTGTATTTTCAGGTATTATTAAAGTTATTTCTCCAAATTGTACTCGCTTATTTATTGGTCTTGTTGATATATCTTTTATTACTTCCTCTACTCCTCCTTTATATTTCCCCTTATATATTGCTCCCGGTCCATCTTTTTTTGTTGCTTCTCTTTCTTCTCTATCTTGTTCTATTTCAAAAGCTGTTTTTTGAATTCCGTATCTCAATTCACCA
>NZ_RQYW01000066.1 GCF_003932895.1 Leptotrichia sp. OH3620_COT-345
CCACATGAACTTATTATATGAATACATTAAAGAAAATGATATAAAATTCGTGATCTTGGATAATTTAATGACAATGCTAAGAAATGGAGACATTATCTACGGTAAAGACTTTGAACCAATGCTTAGGAGAATTACACGCTTAAAGTTACTTTTCCAAGACGTTACTTTCTTGTTAGTAGCTCATGCAAACAAATCAGCTTATGCAAACTCAATGGACGATAAAGCATATATGGTAAAGCCTAGTGACGCCTTGGGTGGTTCTACTCTAACAGCATGGGCAGAATTTATGTTAATGTTAAGCCCTAAACGTGGCAAGCATAACGACTTCTCTAAGTTATCAGTCAAAGCGCGTGGATATCAGTTTGACGATGATTTAAACTTTTCATACGTTGATTCAGTATTCACTTGCGTCAATAAATCAAAAAAAGAACCAGATAGCGAACTAGTGGAAAAAGTAAAGGCTGAAACTCCAATCGAAACGACGAAAGAATCGGCACAGGCTTTCTTAGACTTAGCTAAAGAGAAAGGAAAAGTAACAGAAAATGAGTGATAAAAAATACGTTGTTTATTACCATGAAAAAGTAAATGAATACTTCTATGACTATTATTCAAGGTTTAACATGAATGAACAATATTCAAAACCTGTTTTATACAGTGATGACTTTAAATTAATAGAGAGAGCAAAAAATGAACTCAATGAACGACTACAAGAACAAAGCTATTATTTTACACGCTGAAGTGTACGGTTGGTTATATCGTGCATTAGATGAAATGGTAAAAGCAGAATGGCATAATGACGAACTTTTCAAAGTATGGCTTGGACGTGCTGAATTTCTAGTCAGACAGTCGAAAAAATTGCATGCAGCTTGCGAAAATGATTATTCTAAGCG
>NZ_RQYW01000067.1 GCF_003932895.1 Leptotrichia sp. OH3620_COT-345
AAAGGTTTATCAAATAGTCCAAAACTAAATACAAATGTATTTCCATACGAAAGAAAAGAAAATATAGGAGTATCGGATATAAACAGCTATTTAAGAAAATTAAGAATGGGAGTTGAGAGATAATGAAAAAGATAATAATGATGATAATTATAGGGATAATGTTAGGTTCTTGTGGAATACTAGGACTAGCAAGATACGGAATAGAAAAAACTATAAGTGATTTTAAAGAAGATGAATTGACGGAACCTATAAAGGAATAAATATATTTATTAAAAGTTCGTAACTAAAATTATAGTAAAAAATTCCATTATTCAAATTGAAAAAATATCTGTTTATTTTAGTATTTTCGATATTACAGGGGATTAAAAAATCTCGGCATTCAAAATTTTCCGAAGAAATATGAAATTATGCTGATAGGGAAAATAGCTGTCTGAACGGAGTGAGTTTGCTGTTTTCCAAGCATAATGAATATTTATGAGGGATAAAAATTTTGTAGCCGATAGCGGGAGAGTGAGGGCGGCAATGAACCCTCACGGGAAATGAAATATTAAGCGAAGTACGGAAACTATATGATTTAGACCAGAGCTTAAAGATAAACTTGGCAATAAACGGACCTGCCCTACTTGATAAAAGTCCTTATTTATTAGAAGCGAAAGATAAATATAACAAAGAAGAATTATTAAAAGATTATACTAATGGAAAGTATACAGATAAAGGCTTATCAAATAGTCCAAAACTAAATACAAATGTATTTCCATATGAAAGAAAAGAAAATATGGGAGTGTTGGATATAAACAGCTATTTAAGAAACTTAAGAATAGGAGTTGAAAGATAATGAAAAAGATAATAATGATGATAATT
>NZ_RQYW01000068.1 GCF_003932895.1 Leptotrichia sp. OH3620_COT-345
ATTTTGCTTCTATTGCATTCAGACTTTCAGCTAAACTTTTTTGTGGTGCTGAATAACTTACTGATGACAACACCAGTATCCCTGTCATTAAAAATAACATTCTTTTCATTTTTCCTCCTTAAATATAATAATTCAACTTTATTATTTATTTTTGCTTACATATTTATACCCTTTAAAAACAGCATTTTATGTTATAAATAAAGTTCAAAATTTTTAGTTTTTTCTTTGTTTTAGTATATCAAATTAAAAATAAAAAAACAATAAAGATTTCGGAATTTTTTTTGAAATTTGTCTGTATATACAGCTTTTGTTTTCAATTAATTGTTATTTTGATTATATTTCCAATAATCTTATCCAAAATTTATTCTTCAAAATTTAAGGCTGTTTCAATAAATTAAAAATAAATCTCAAACTTTTATCAATATATTTTTTAAAAACTGTTGAATATTTTTTTACAGTTTTTTAAATTTAGTAAATATATTTAAGATTACAGATTGATATATTTTTCAATTTATGAAACAGCCCCATTTACATATTTTTTCAAATATAATTTTAATTTTTTCATAAAATTTTATTATAACTATACCTTATTTTTTCTGTTATAATACTGATTTTATTTAATTAGAACATTTCAAGTCCTATACACTGATAAAACATTTGTTTACACAAATCATATGAATGGAAATATGAGGGCATCAAAAACCCTCATAAATTAAAATATAAAACTTAACCAAAACATATGTAATTGAATCAACAAAATAAATATTTTAGAAGATAGCTCTAAATCCTATTCCTCCTCTTACATTCTTTCCTTTTGTATCATATCCTGCATTAAATGTCACTCCGAATCTCTGGT
>NZ_RQYW01000069.1 GCF_003932895.1 Leptotrichia sp. OH3620_COT-345
CATTACCGAAATTAGTAAGTGAAGAGGAGAAAGCAAAGTATAATGAAAATCCGAGTAAGTGGCTAAAGGAAAATAATTATTCAATGCCGATAACAAGTAGTGATTTAGCAAAAATAAGAGGAAATTATAAAGCTGAATTAAAGGAAAATGTAGATTTATCAGATGTTAAAATAATGAAGAAATGGTTAAATGACGGACACGGAGCTTACACATATTATTCAGCAATATATGCAGGAGAAATAGATAAATTACTGAAAAACTATGTAAAAGCGAATGGAGTTGAAAGGTTAGGAATAGAATCTGAGATAGAAAGAAAATATATAGAAAATCAGGAAAAGTTGATAGAATTATTTACGAACGGACCTGCAATATTGAATGATTCACAGGGTTTGAGAGAAGGAGTAACAGAGTATAATAGAAGAGATTTTGAGAAAGAATATAATCAGGGTAGATATATTGATAAAGGTTTACTGAGTAATTATCTAATGAATAGTATGAATGAGAGTATAAGAAAAGGAAAGCTGGGAGTATTGGAAATAGATGATTATATAAAAAGTTTAAGAAATGGAGCTGGTTTAAGATGAAAAAGAGAGTGGTGCTGATGTTAATGTCAGTAATAGCATTGAATTCGTGTTATTATGCACAACAGGTAATAGATGATGCAAGGGAGTCTAATTTAACGGATCAAGCTAACAAAAAAGATGGGGGAGGGGCATATAGTAATGAAAAATATAAAGAAGGAGTATATGAAGCAATAAAAGACGTTGCAAAAAGACCAATAAACAAAAAAGTTCAATTTGAAGAAGCAACATTAATTATACCTGAAAATACTAAAATAAATGAAAAATTGGGTGCTTGTACGAGTAAAAGAGTCGGGAATAAAAATTATGGATTACTTTATAATGAATTAATACCGGGAATGGAAGAAATAGCTCAAAAAATAATAAAAGCTAATGGATTTACAAAGACTTGTAATTAAAATTATAGTAAAAAACTCCATTATTCAAATTAATTGAAAAAATATCTGTTTATTTTAGTATTTTTCATAATTGTAAGGAATAAAAAAAACCTCGGCATTCAAAATTTTCCGAGTAAATATGAAATTATGCTGATAAGGAAAACAGCTGTCTTAGCGAATTGAGTTTGCTGTTTTCCAAGCATAATGAATATTTATGAGGGATAAAAAATTTTGTAGCCGATAGCTGGAGTGTGAGGGCGGTAATAAGCCCTCACGGAAAATAAAATATTAGGAGAAGTAAAGGACTTGTATAACTTAGATCAGAGTATAAAGATAAACTTGGCAATAAATGGACCTGCAATTTTGGATAATAGTGAATTTCTATTGAATGCGAAAGATGAATATAATAGAAATGAGCTGTTAAAGGATTATAATAGTGGGAAATATCG
>NZ_RQYW01000070.1 GCF_003932895.1 Leptotrichia sp. OH3620_COT-345
GGCTACGCCAGAACCACTTGGACGACTCTCCGAAATGACCTGCCGGGCATGTTGGAACCACCTCTCAGACGTGCCAGAAGCACGTGGCGGTCAGTCCGGAATCACCTGTTGGGCATACGCAACCACCTCTGAGACGTACCAGCACCACGTGCCGTGCACGCCGGAACCACCTACCGGACAGACCGGAATCAACTTTTGGGCATGCCGGAACCACCAGTCAGATGTGCCAGAAACACGTGCCGGAGACGCCGGAAGCACCTGCCGAGCATGCCGGAGCCACCTGCTCGACTCGCCAGAAACACCTGCCGGACACGCCAAAATCACCTGCCGGGTACGCCAGAACCACCTGGCGGACACTCCGAAATCACCTGTCGCGCATGCCGGAACCACCTCTCAGACGTGCCGGAAGCACGTGCCGGACACGCCGGAATCACCTACCGGACAGACCGGAACCACCTGCCGAGCACGCCGGAGCCACCTGTTCGACTCGCTGGAACCACCTGCCGGACAGGCCAATATCAACTGCTGGCTATGCCAGAACCACCTGGGGGACGGTCCGGGATCACCTGCCAGCCATGGCGGAACCACCTCTCAGACGTACCAGAACCACCTGCCGGAGAAGCTGGAAACACGTCCTGGACAGACTGGAACCACGTGACGGCCATGCCTGAACCACCTGCCGAGCACGGCGGAACCACCTGCCGGACACGCCAAAATCACCTGCGGGCTACGCCAGAACCACTTGGACGACTCTCCGAAATGACCTGCCGGGCATGTTGGAACCACCTCTCAGACGTGCCAGAA
>NZ_RQYW01000071.1 GCF_003932895.1 Leptotrichia sp. OH3620_COT-345
GTATATATAGAAATAAAGGAGAACTAACAAATGGTAGTCAAATTAACGCAAAAACAAGCTGATTATCTTGAAACTTTTGGAAACCTTGAAGATGAAATAAACAAAAAACGAGCGCTTTGTCACATCACTCGTTTTGGTTATGGATACAATTGGATAGGCGGCGATAAATGTCCAAGTAGTGCTTTTGAGTGTTACGAGCAATTGAAAATGGTTGAAGCTGTCATTAACGGTTATGAAGTTATTGAACCTAAATTTAAGTTTTATAACTTTTCTGATAGTAGCGGAGGAACTGCATTATATTATGCTGGACAGTCTAAACAATTAACAAAATTCGAGCAAGATGCTCTTGAAGTTAAAGAGGGGAGCGAGGAATATAAAGCTTTGTTAGCTTTAGGTTTCGTTGAAGAAGAAGTATGATAACATCTTTTGAATCACTAGCTGAAAGACGATTGATAACTCTTAATTATCACAAAAAGGATAGTCAGCAGTACATCAACAGCTTAAATTACTTTGAATATGCTAGAATGTACTTTGAAAAAAATGGCTTTCCTGATGATAACAGACGAGTTTATCAAAGTGGCAAGCGAAAAGGCCAAAAAGTTAGTTGGTCTGATAAAGAGGAAAAACAGCAGAAAGACGATATTAGAAAGTTCATATATGAAAAGCAACTACAAAAGTTTAAGGGCAGAAGAAAAAGCTAGTAAACATTACGCTAGAGGTGTCAGAAAGCTATCTAAAGAGCTTGAGGAAATGAACGAAACAAAGTATAGGGCAGAGCCTAACGAGTGCTTATATGGC
>NZ_RQYW01000072.1 GCF_003932895.1 Leptotrichia sp. OH3620_COT-345
ACCAGAGATTCGGAGTGACATTTAATGCAGGATATGATACAAAAGGAAAGAATGTAAGAGGAGGAATAGGATTTAGAGCTATCTTCTAAAATATTTATAAAGGGAAAAGAGAGTTTAATATTAAACTCTCTTTTTTGTGTTTTTATATTCAAATGTTTTTAGGCTTTAAGAACAGAAAGACAGCATATTTTATACTGTAAAATTTGAATGTTTAAAGAAGTAAAAATATTTATAAAATGTCGTAAAATAAATTAAAGAAATTGATAAAATTACTTTTAAAAGTGTATTTTTTTAAATAGAAATAATTTTGAATAAAGATATAGTAAAATCTTAATATTAGTAGAAATATAAAATCTATAAATAAAAGCACCAATAATCAAAAAAATTTAGAAGATATATAAATTAGATTACTTAAAAGAAAGCTGCTTTAAAGAAAATAAATTTTCTATTTTTTAGCATTGTAAATACTTTGAAGTAATAAAGTTTTATAATTGGCAGTATGATGTAAGGATAATAATAAGTTCTTATAAAAAAAAATTTGACAGTATATTCTAAAAAAATTGGAAAGAAGTATGAAAAAGTCGTATGATTTTTTTATTGTTTTTTATTTTTTAATTTGTTATACTAAATAAAAGAAAATGTATGAAAAATCTAAGATATTAATTTAGGAGGAAAAATGAAAAGAACGTTATTTTTAATGACAGGGATACTGGTGTTGTCATCAGTAAGTTATTCAGCACCACAAAAAAGTTTAGCTGAAAGTCTGAATGCAATAGAAGCAAAAT
>NZ_RQYW01000073.1 GCF_003932895.1 Leptotrichia sp. OH3620_COT-345
TTCAAGAATTATTGTGTAGTTTTTTTGTGAGGGCTCATTGCCGCCCTCATTCTCCTGTTATCGGCTACAAAATTTTTTATCCCTCATAAATATTTATTCGGAAAATTTTGAATGCCGAATATTTACTTTAGTATTCAATCTTTGTTTTTATAATAAATAAACTCTTAAAATGATAACTATGCTATTATTCAATTAATTTATCGACATCTATCAATCTTATGTATAAAATTTTATCATTAAAATAAGGCTTTATTTTTCTTCTTAATTCTTTTAATTCTTCTTTACTTATCCCCTCTATTTCAAAACTCAGAAACGGATATATTTCATTAAATTTCATATATTCTTCCCAGTCTATTCTCTCAAGTTCTCTTTCTACACTGAAATATTCCTTGAATCTTTCCATATATTTCTTTATCCCTATTCTTACTCTCCATTGCGTTATTTCATCACGTATTTCCTCATTACATTTCTCATCTTTTACAAAATTTAAATGTCCCCCCCCCCTATATCATCTTCTATTTCTTCACATATCCAAGAATTTAAAATATAAGGTTTTATTTTATATCCTGATTCGATAAATATCTTTTCTATTTCCTCAAAATTATTCCCTTTTGATTTATCATATAATAAATTATTTAATACATATGGTCTTAATCCAAAATTCAGCATAATAAATAAGTTATCTGTATATCTGTATCCTATATCATCTCCTAATGCCCCCTCTCCTGGAATAAATCCATAATATTCTTCTTCAAACTCCTTAA
>NZ_RQYW01000074.1 GCF_003932895.1 Leptotrichia sp. OH3620_COT-345
GGAGTAAGTGAAACGGTAACAGTCACAAAACAGATAAGAGATACAAAGACAATACGTCATGGAGGAAGAAACGACTATGAAAAGAAAATACCTTACGGCCCTGTAAGAACAGTACAGGTAGAAGAATTAAGACATTGGGATACATTAAATAAGACAAAGACAGTGTCAGGAATAATAGGTGAAGGCGGAAATACTGTACTTGACTCAAAAAGAGATCTGATACTGCAAAGCAGCGATATAAGGGGAAAGGATAATATAGTACTGAATGCAAAACAGTATATATTACTACTGTCAACAATAGATACAGAGTATAAGCAAAGAAGTCAGACGACAAAAAGAGGGGGAGGTTTAAAGAAAAAGAAAGTAACAACGGAGTATTGGGAAGAAGACAATATATATGCAAATAATGTAGATTTGACAAGTGAAGGAAATATATTGTTTAACTTTAAGGAAGTAGATAAAACAGGGAACTATATAAAAGGAGATAATAAAGGAGTATTAGCACAGGGAGTAAACTTTCATAGTAAAGGGGAATTAATAGGCTTTTCGGATGGAGATATATTTATAGAGGGGACAAAGGACAGATTAAAGAGTGTATATAATTCAAATACTAAAAAGAGTTGGGGAGGAATAGGTTATGGAAAGAGTAGTTCCTATGTAAGTAACAGCAGGGATAGATACAAACTGAGTCAGTTATATAATGAATCGGGAATAAGGATGGATTCGGAAGGCAAGCTTAAAGTGGTAGGAGCTATCAGGAAATGTAACATTAAAGAGTGAAGAAGGTAATATAGATTTAGGACCGACTAATGGGATTATAGGCGGTAAATTGACGTATACGGGCAAAGATATCCGAATACTTGATATGCATTCAGAGAGAACAATAGACAGAGTAACCAAGAACACTTATGTGGGAGTTGGAGTAAATGTAGGGATACCGATAATAGGAGCGGCACAGCAAGTATGGGAAGCAGGTAAGGGCTTAAAGAGGGCAAAACATAAAGAAGATTACATTAATGGAGGATTTGGAGCATATAATGCGGGAATGAATATGGCAACGGGAAACTGAATGTATTTAAGGACAGTAATATAACCGGGACACCGAGTATAAGCAGACATAAAGGGGAAATGACGTCTGAATATTACTCAAAGAATGAAGATATAACGAAGGGAAACAGTCATTACAACAATACGGGAAGTGTAAAGACGGTAGGAGTAGATGTAAAGACGGGAAGTATATCAGGAGTAGTAAATGGTCCCCATGAAACGGTAAGTGTACAGGATAGGGTAGACGGAAAATATAGAGGATACAATCTGAATATAGGCATAGGAATAGGTCCGCATACAGTAAACGGAAAAATCGTAAACGGTCCTTATGTATCAAGTGCAGGAGTAGGTTATAGTAAAAATGACGTAACTCAGAGGATAACAAACAATGTATCGGAGTTCAGAGCGGATAGGGGAATACTTGATGTAAAAGGCAAGATAATTCAGGTAGGGTCACTGATAGACGGTGGCTTCAGTTTGAACGGACAGGGATATGAAAAACATGATTTACATGATATAGATAAGAGTAAAAATATAGGAATAAATGTAACGGTATACCCTAATACAGAATATAAGGTAAG
>NZ_RQYW01000075.1 GCF_003932895.1 Leptotrichia sp. OH3620_COT-345
GTTGCATTTGACTTTATTTCCGTTATTGATAATCTCAAACTTTTTTGCAAAAAAGTTTGACAAAAAACTTCCCAACACAAATTATTTCATACTCAAAAATACTTCATTTACTAAAAAATCACAAACTCACTTCGTTCAAACAGTGATTTTTCTTTACGCTCATTCCCGTATTTTTTTCGTTGAAATAATTTGAATGTTGGGGGATTTTTCTTTCTATTTAGTTACAAGTATTTTTAAAGTCATTTGCTTTTATTATTTTTTGGGCTATTTTACTTATTAAAATATTTTTATCATTATATATCAATCCATATTCCATATTATCTTTAATTTTTTTTGACATACATTGTAAACTTTTTGTGAATGTAATTGGTATTCCATAACCTGTTTTTTCATCTACTATATTTCCAACTTTCGGATTTATTCTTGTATTTTCAGGTATCAATAATGTTGTTTCTCCAAATTGAACTTTTTTATTTATCGAACGATTAGATATACTTATTACTATTTTATCTATTATTATTTTATCTTTACCAGTATATCCTGGACCATCCTTTTTCTTTAATGAGTTTGCATATTTTTCTTCTTCTGCTTCATATATTGTTTTTTGAATCCCATATCTTAATTCCCCACAAGAACCTAATATTATTCCTATAATTATCATCATTATTATCTTTTTCATTATCTTTCAACTCCTATTCTTAAGTTTCTTAAATAGCTGTTTATATCCAACACTCCCATATTTTCTTTTCT
>NZ_RQYW01000076.1 GCF_003932895.1 Leptotrichia sp. OH3620_COT-345
TTTTCTTTACGCTCATTCTCATATTTTTTTCGTTGAAATAATTTGAATGTTGGGGGATTTTTCTTTCTATTTAGTTACAAGTATTTTTAAAGCCGTTTACTTTTATTATCTTTTGAGCTATTTTATTAATTAATTCTCTTTTTGAAGAAAACACTATACTATAATTACCATTACTAACTTTTTTAGATATACAACCAGTTTCTTTAGAAAAACTTATTGGTATACCATATCCTGTTTTCATATCTACTATATTTCCGTGTTTAGAATTTATTATTGTATTTTCAGGTATTAATAATGTCGTTTCTCCAAATTGTATTCTCTTATTTACTGGTCTTTTTGATATATTTTTTATCGTTTCTTCTACCTCCCCCTTATATTTTTCCACTCCTATTGCTCCTCCACCATCTCTTTTTTTCCATTCCATAATTTCTTGCTCTTCTCGCATTTCATTTGCTGTTTTTTCTAATCCATATCTTGCTAAACCTATTACTTCACATGAATTCAATAATATTATCCCTATTATTATTGTTATTATTTTTTTTATCATCACTGTCCAACTCCCATTTTTAAATTTCTTAAATAGCTGTTTATATCCGATACTCCCATATTTTCTTTTCTTTCATATGGAAATACATTTGTATTTAGTTTTGGACTATTTGATAAGCCTTTATCTGTATACTTTCCATTTGCATAATCTTTTAATAATTCTTCTTTGTTATACTTATCTTTCGATTCTAATAAATAAGG
>NZ_RQYW01000077.1 GCF_003932895.1 Leptotrichia sp. OH3620_COT-345
AGAGCGGCAGAAATAAAAAGAGAATCACAAAGTAAAAAAGCGGAAGAAATGAAGATGAAAAAAGATGCTCAGATGAAAAAGAAAGCTGAAGCAAAAGCGATGAAGGCAAAACAGAAAAATATGACGGAAAGTGAAAAGATGAATGTGGAAGTACAAAGAATAAAGAAAAGGGTGGAAGAAATAAACGGCAATATAGAAACATTCCATAAGACAAATGAAGTACTTGAAAAAATGGAACAAAGACTTGAAGGCATACAAAATAAGTTACAGTAGTTAAAGAAGTTTAAATTAAAAAACAATAAATAATAATACAAAGAGAAATAAAGCAACCAATTTAACTTTTAAGGAAAAAATCAAATAGGAAAAGATAAAAAAAACATTTCGCAGTATATAAAATTTAGAATTTGAGAAATTTTTTCTGATTTTATTCAAATATTTCAATTTAATGATTAATATTTTAAATCTTTATAAATAAAAATAAATTAAAAAGGAAAGGGAAATATAATTCAGACGGATAAATTATATTTAGGGTAATAAGAATATGAAAAAGGTATTAATAGGATTAGGACTGGGAGCGTTAATGATATCATGTACAAATGCAAAACTGATAAATTATAATACGGACAGACTGGATAATATAGAAGCATATTTAAAAGAACATAAGTTTGTAAAACCGTCCGACAATCTTGAAAAATTAAGAAATGAGGGACAGATAGAATACAGTTCTCAATATAAATCACTGGA
>NZ_RQYW01000078.1 GCF_003932895.1 Leptotrichia sp. OH3620_COT-345
ATGCTGGTGTACGTGGTTATAACCCTACTGGGGTTGTAATTCACAATGACGCTGGTTCGAATGGTGCTAACGCTGGCTTCTACAACAACTGGTTACCTAATCATAACCCTGAAAATGGCTTTGCTCATGTCTACATTGCTTCTGACGGAAGATTACAAGCTTCTGATTTCTCTAATATGGCATGGCATTGTGCCAACTCGTACGGTAATGCTAACTATGCAAGCTGGGAAGTATGCCAATCAGAGGGCGATTTAAACCAGTTCTTGAGAAATGAGCAAGCGGTACTAGATGACGTGGCTAAGTACATGAAACAATGGGGGTTAACTCCTAATCGTGATACTGTTAAACTACATCAAGAACTTTCAGCAACTTCATGCCCTAGACGTTCAGTAGAAGTACACGGAGGCACGTTAGAGAGTTGTCGCTCATACTTTATCACAGAACTAAACAAGCGCCTTACAGGACAAACTAGTGGCACAGTCGCAGTAAACAATACACAAACAAATACAGAATTAGAGGACGACGATTTAATGAAATTTACATATACAAATGGCGATAAAACAACTTACTACTTTAATGGCGAAAAAGTTATCGCTCTATCACACCCAGACCAATTGGCAATTGTTCGTAAAACTTATAAAGAAACAACTGGCAAAGACCTTAAAAACTTCGATTGGAAAGGTTCGCCTATTAATATTCGTTTCATGCAAGCTAACGGAATCGACAAACC
>NZ_RQYW01000079.1 GCF_003932895.1 Leptotrichia sp. OH3620_COT-345
GGCTAATACAAATAAGCTGTTCAGTTTATCGGGAGAGTCAAGGCTTGTAAATATATCGAATATAGATAAGGTAAAAGAGCATAGCTGGAAAGATAAGACGGGACATTTACCTATAGGGAAGGCAGCATTAAGAGAACAGCTAATGCCGGGCTTATTTATTCCTGTGTTACCTGACAGTAAGAAAATAGGAAAACCTGATTATTTGCATTCTAATGTAGTAAATAAAAAGGAACTTAGATTAATTGGAAATAATTATAAAAGTGCTTATAAAATAGGATTGACTGAATTAACTTCAAAAGAAATAAGTTCATTAATAAGCAACCCTCATGGAACTTATGTATATGAGAGTGCAATAATTTCGGAAGAAATTTATAACAAATTTAAAGAATACAGAACAGCAAATGTAATAAGAAAGAATAAAATATTAGGAGAAGTAAAGGACTTGTATAACTTAGACCAGAGCTTAAAGATAAACTTGACAATAAACGGACCTGCACTACTTGATAAAAGCCCTTATTTATTAGAAGCGAAAGACAAGTATAACAAAGAAGAATTATTAAAAGATTATACTAATGGAAAGTATACAGATAAAGGTTTATCAAATAGTCCAAAACTAAATACAAATGTATTTCCATATGAAAGAAAAGAAAATACAGGAGTGTCGGATATAAACAGTTATTTAAGAAATTTAAGAATAGGAGTTGAAAGATAATGAAAAAGATAATAATG
>NZ_RQYW01000080.1 GCF_003932895.1 Leptotrichia sp. OH3620_COT-345
GAGTATAATGCGTCAAAGGCGAGAGACAGAGTAGACTTTTATGAAAGAGTGGTAAGAAGTGTTGAAAGAGAGGAGAAGGAACTGGGTGGCTATAATGAAGTATTAGGAAAGAATAAGAAGAAAGCTGTGAAGAAAGTTCAAAAACCTGTAAGGGAAAAGAAAGTAAATAAGAAGAAGTAAAATAAAAAAAGATTATGACTGATTTTTGACAATTTAACATAATTTATTTTAACTTATAAAATATTATAATATTTATAGATAGACATTAGTTGTATCTATGTATTTTAAAAATGGAATAATCAATAAAATAAAAGATTATGAATATTTTTAATTATTTTTTATATCTATAATTTTACATATAATTTATGTAAAAAATATTTAAAAAATAACAAAATTGTTAAAAATAATGTTTAAGAAAAAACGGAGGAAACAGAATGAAAAAGATGTTAGGATTATTGTCACTGTTCATACTGATAACGAGTCAGATAAGTTACAGTGACCCTGCAGTGGATAGACTGTTAAGAGAAGCAAGAAAAAGACAGGCGGAAGAACAGAAACAGAAGATGGAAAAAGCCGAAGAGCCGTCAGTTATGGAAGAAATACCTGTAACAAATACAAACAGTATACATAAGAGAGCGGCAGAAATAAAAAGAGAATCACAAAGTAAAAAAGCGGAAGAAATGAAGATGAAAAAAGATGCTCAGATGAAAAAGAAAGCTGAAGCAAAAGTAGTTAAAAAAGTTCGAATAAAATAAAGTATCGGGATAATTAAAATAAAGGACTTAATTTCAAATAAGAAAATAAATAAATGATATATAACCGAATAAGGTTAATTTTGTTGTTTTATGCTTTAAATAAGAAAAAAATTAAAAAGAAAATAATGCTGTTACATAAGTTTCAATATATAATTATTTAAATTTAAAGAAAGACTTAAAATATTAAAGATTTAAGGTTTGACATAGATTTTGGACTTAATAAAATAATTTGGATTTAACAATATAAATATTTTAAAATTTTGTGAATAAAAAAATAACTTTAAGAAGGGAAAATGTAATCTGTCGGAATAGATTACATTTAAGGTGATAAGAATATGAAAAAAGTATTAATAGGATTAGGACTGGGAGCGTTAATGATATCATGTACAAATGCAAAACTGATAAATTATAATACGGACAGACTGGATAATATAGAAGCGTATTTAAAAGAACATAAGTTTGTAAAACCGTCCGACAATCTTGAAAAATTAAGAAATGAGGGACAGAT
>NZ_RQYW01000081.1 GCF_003932895.1 Leptotrichia sp. OH3620_COT-345
GATGAAAAAATAGTAGAGGAAGCAATAAAAGATATATCAGTAAGATCAATAAATAAGAGAGTACAATTTGGAGAAACAACATTACTGATACCTGAAAAGACAAGAATAAATCCAAAAGTCGGAAATATAGTAGATGAAAAAACAGGTTATGGAATACCAATTATATTTTCAAAAGAAAGTGGTTGTTCTTCCGTATTTTATAGTAAAAGATTGAGTAATAATAATTATATAGAGTTGTTTTACAATAGAAAAAATACAAGATTAAATGAAATAATAAATAAATTAGTGAGAGCCAATGGATTTACAAGGACTTGTAATTAAAATTATAGTAAAAAACTCCATATTCAAAGTTAATTGAAAAAATATTTGTTTATTTTAATATTTTCTATATTATAGAATAATAAAGAAACCTCGGCATTCAAAATTTTCCGAAGAAATATGAAATTATGCTGATAAGGAAAACAGCTGTCTGAACAAAGAGAGTTTGCTGTTTTCCAAGCATAATTTTATATTTGTGAGGGATAAAAAATTTTTTAGCCGATAACAGGAGAGTGAGGGCGGCAATGAGCCCTCACGGGAAATGAAATATTAGGCGAAGTACGGAAACTATATGACTTAGATCAGAGCTTAAAGATAAACTTGGCAATAAACGGACCTGCACTACTTGATAAAAGTCCTTATTTATTAGAAG
>NZ_RQYW01000082.1 GCF_003932895.1 Leptotrichia sp. OH3620_COT-345
GATATAAAACAAGAAAATAAAGAAACGAAAAACGTTGAAGATATAAAAACTAAAGAAATAGGAATAAATATAACAGGAACATTAGACAATACAAAAGGAATAATAAGAGGAAGAGAAATAACGATAGGCGGAAACCTTACAGGAAACTCCAAAGGGAAGATAGACTCTATAGGAGCCTTAACTTTAACCGGAAAAATAATAGATAATAAAAACGGAGTAATAAAAGGAAACATAAAGAAAATAAATTCGGATAAGCTCATAAATGATGAAGGACAGCTATTATCCAATGAAAAGATGGAAGGGATAATAAAGGAAACAAGTAATATAAGAGGGGAAATATCAGGCAATGAAGGTATAAAGTTGATAGGTGAAAAACTTAATAACCTTACGGGAGTAATAAGAAGCAACAAAAAGATAGACCTTGATGTAAAAGATACGAGAAATGTAAAAGGATATATATTATCAGACGGACTTACAAAGGAAGATGTAAAAGAGGAAACTAAAGAAAAGAAAGAACAAAAAAATAATGAAGATATTAAAAACAAAGAAATAGGAATAAACATAACAGGTACTCTTGATAATAGAGAAGGAGTAATAAGAGGAAGAGAAATAACGATAGGAGGAAATCTTACAGGAAACTCCAAAGGAAAAATAGACTCTATAGGAGCCTTAACTTTAACCGGAAAAATA
>NZ_RQYW01000083.1 GCF_003932895.1 Leptotrichia sp. OH3620_COT-345
ATGCTATACTTGGACTAATGAACAACATAATAATAAATAAAGATAATATAATCATTTGCTTCTCCCCTTGTCTTATAGCAGTAGTAGGAATCGAACCTACGTTTACCATTAGACTATACTGCTAACTATGACTAACTATCAGTAGCTGGCATCTTATTATAGAGCAGTAGGGAATCGAACCCTACACCACGTTAGTACACCTTATTACTCTAACCAGCTGTCACTTAGTTATGCCTGTGACACTTTAATACACTAGGACTTTCGTTAGCTGATATAACCGTGCACCAGTTATCTGTATAGTTGTGCCATAGCTTAACACTTCGTCTATGGACTATACACCACTCATCAGGATAGCTGGACTCGAACCAACACTACATGTTCCCAAAACACGCATGCTACCATTAACACTATATCCTGTTACTATATGCCATAATACGCTCAATACCTAGAACTATAACTTATAACATATAATAAAATAAAGGAGAACACGAACAGTAGGAATCGAACCCACGTTTACAGGTTTGGAATCTGTAGCATTACCATTATACTATGTTCGCTAGATACAAAGGGCTGTTAGTTGCTAGTACTCATTTAATCAAACAGTATGCTTTACAGTTTGCACCCTATGCTTGGCTGTCAACTCTATGACATTTAAGTACCGTCAATCAGTACACCTATTCTTT
>NZ_RQYW01000084.1 GCF_003932895.1 Leptotrichia sp. OH3620_COT-345
GCATAAGTTGGGTTTGCTACCCATTCATTCGTATTTCTACCACCAAAACCATTGTTTAGTATTGATAATTTTTTTAAATCATAATTCCCTGCCTTCATTATTTTTTTAAGTGCATAATCTTTCATGCCAAAAAAAGTATCTTGAACCGATGATAGTGGAGCGTAACCAGCAGTTATACTATCTCCGTCTAATGCTATTGATATATTATTTACACCGTCATAAATTTTCTCATACCAATGCTCTAAATATTCATGTCCCCAAATAGGTGTAACTGGATATTTGTAATAATCAAACGCAGTAGTAGTTGTTGTAACAGTGTCATTACTTACTGACGGGGTATAATTTACCATTTTTTGAAAACTATCTAAATTACTCGGTACGTTGTTAGTGGATGAAGTGTAATTTAAAACTTGCATGTCTGCTAATATCATGTCAATATCAGATTGTGTAAGAGGTTTTAATCTAACATACCCTTGAATAGCATATATTCCATTTGCGTTTATATTTTTTTCGTTTGTAACAGTAACACTCTCACATTTCAAAGTATTGCTATTAAATTTAACTAATTCTAATCTTAAATATTTTGAGTTAGTATATTTTAAAATAGAACCCTTATTTAATGTCATTTTTTGAGTTGAAAAGTATGTCTTGTTAATATCTTTTGAAGCACTACCAACACTA
>NZ_RQYW01000085.1 GCF_003932895.1 Leptotrichia sp. OH3620_COT-345
TAAGGATATTTTTCTTTTTTATCTCCTCTTCCTTTATATGCTCCTCTCCAGTTACTGTAAAAATAGTTCATTCCAAATTGCCATGAACTCCATGGAGATTTCACCACCTGATCTCCCTGTTCCATTAACTGTATTAACTCAAGATTTGCATTTTTCAGTAATCTGTTATTTTCTCTCTTTGCCTGCTTAAATGATGTATGTAAATCTTTTATTGATGTATTCAATTCTTTTCTCGTCTGACTTATCGCATTTTCAGTACTCTTCACTTCAGGTGATGTCAATCCTTCTGAAAATGTCAACATTCCCATTAATAAGAAACTTAGTAAAAGACCTCTTGTGTACTTAACATCTTTACATCTTTTTGCCAATGCTCTTAAGTCCTTTTCCATTTTCTTTAAATTATTACTCATATTTTTCTCCTTCTAATATAAATATTCCAAAATTTAATAATTACTTTCATTACATAAAAGCTTTAAATCTTTTATGTTTCAAAATTGTCAGCCGTAATCTTATTATATTGTGAAATAACTTTAATTCTAATAAAGTAAACTTTATAATCCGTTATTATCTACTAATAGTTTTATGATTATTTATAAGATTTTAGAATATTTCTTTATATATTATAATTTCAATTATTCTTTTCTTATCAGTTTAAATTCTATTCTTCTGTTCTGTGCTCTT
>NZ_RQYW01000086.1 GCF_003932895.1 Leptotrichia sp. OH3620_COT-345
GTATTATTTTTACTACGATGATTTTGGAGGTTGTTTTATGAAAAATGAAAAGATAACAAGTAAGAAAGTTAAAGTACTTGGAACACAGCAATACATCAACGCAAACACTGGAGAATTGGAGGATTTTCAAGTAACAAGCTTGCAAGATAGAGATTTCAATTTTACCAAAGTTTGGTTAAATAGCATTCTTCAAACTCTTGATATGCTTGGTAATCAAAAAACAAAGGTCGCATATCACATCATTGACAACCTTAACAAGGAAAACCAATACATAGGGACGCAAAGACAAATAGCTGAAAGAGTTGGAATATCTTTAAAAACAGTTTCAATCACTGTGAAAGCCCTGTTAAATGCTGATTTTCTTAGAAATTTAAGCAATGGAGTGTATTGTGTAAATCCAGATGTTTTATTCAAAGGAAGCAGAACATCAAGGCTAAATGTATTACAGCAATACAATACAGCTGAAAAGCCAAAAGTAAGTGATGAGGAGAAAATAGCTAATCTTGAAAAGGTCATTGCTACAGCACAAAAGGAAATCCAAAAGCTTAAATATAAATCTGTCCCAATTCGAGAAAAAACAGGGACAGACAATTGAAAAGGGCTTAAGGCAAATAGCATAGAGGCTTGTACTGATTTTTCCCATGTTTTGTACTGAATTCTCAGTTCTTTTG
>NZ_RQYW01000087.1 GCF_003932895.1 Leptotrichia sp. OH3620_COT-345
TAACTAAATCACGCTTGAGCTTGCTAAATACCGTAGCATTCCCTTATCTTACTATGTTTTTAAATGATGATGAAATGCACGAGCTTACACTTAAAAAAATTGATAGCGTAGGAGATAACGGAGAAGCGTTTGACTTACTAGATGAGATATTGTCTAGTTTAGAACCAAGCAAAGAATATCTATATAAGCAACGATTGAAGCGTAAAATGCAAAGGGAGGCAATGAGATAATATTACACAAGTACACAAGGAAGATTAATAGTTCAAAATATCCACGGTCAACAGCTAGAAAGATCGCTAATGACTTGAACAAGAATGACCCTTTTAATAATTATCTAGTGAGCCTTGAGCTTGGCTCTAAAAGGTATATTATTGAAAAATTTGAAATTAGAGGTATGAATAGATGAAACGTTTTTACGTAGAGGAAGACGACAATGGCAAAGAGATTAAGCGAAAACTTACAACTTTTGCTAATGATGATTTAACACAGCTTTCAGATGATGAGCTAGAAACATTATATTATGAATCATCTGCTCAATTTTTAGCTAAAGCAATGCACTTTATGAAGATTGAGAACGAACTATTTTCAAGAAAGAATGTAATTGTAAGTGATGAAATTCTAATAAATGTCGGCAATAATATTATTGAAGCTATCAATCAGGTAAGCAAT
>NZ_RQYW01000088.1 GCF_003932895.1 Leptotrichia sp. OH3620_COT-345
AACTTTGAAATAGAAAGTGATAAGCATGAAGTTTTACTGAAAAGAAAGGATGGACCTTCAGCAATTTCTGAAGAAAAATATAGGGAGGGGGTAGAAGATGCGATAAAAGATATATTAAAAAGATCAATAAATAGGAGAGTACAATTTGGAGAAACAACATTATTAATACCTGAAAATACAATAATAAATTCTAAACAAAGAAATATAGTAGATATGAAAACGGGCTATGGAATATTTATAATTTTTTCTAAAGAACCTCGATGTATAGAAAAAAAAGAAGGAAATTTTAAGTATGGACTCATGTATAGTGATACTAATTCAAATATAGCTAAAATAGCCCAAAAAATAATAAAAGTCAATGGCTTTAAAAATACTTGTAACTAAATAGAAAGAAAAATCCCCCAACATTCAAATTATTTCAACGAAAAAAATACGGGAATGAGTGTAAAGAAAAATCACTGTTTGAACGAAGTGAGTTTGTGATTTTTTAGCGAATGAAGTGTTTTTGAGTATGAAATAATTTGTGTTGGGAAGTTTTTGCACACTTTTTTCAAAAAGTGTGGGAAAGTATATAATCCGACAAGAGGAGCAATAGCAGACGTACTGGAAAGTGCATTAGGAAAGATGTTTGATGGAAGCTTGTCAAGTTTGGGATTGTCGATAGGA
>NZ_RQYW01000089.1 GCF_003932895.1 Leptotrichia sp. OH3620_COT-345
TTTTAATACAATGCGTAACCTGTGGGTCTTCAAGTTTCACTAATGGTAAATGTGATTATTGCGGTAACAAGTACGAAGTAAATGAAGACAAAATATTTTACGGCAATTCGAAAGAAGATGATTCATCATTAGATGAGGATATAACCTTTCAAGAAACTCCTGCTGGTAAATTAATACTAAAAATCATGATCTATACTTTAATATCTATTGTTTGGTTTGCGATAACTGTATTCATTCCACCGCTATTTATAATAACAATTATTTTATTAGTAGTCTATGGGACTTATCGCTTGATAAATAAAAAGAAATAGCTTATAATAAGGTATAGAATAAACTAGAAAGGTAACAATGAAACAAAAATACTTTAATGACAAAAGATATTGCCACTGCTTCGATATACCAATGAGTAATGGTTTAGGAGTTTGCAAAGATTGTAGAGGATACGTGAACATCTGTTATAGTTGCGATCGCTGTCTACACTGCTGGTTTACATCACAGGTTGAACTATTTACCGAATATGATGAACCTAAGTTGCTGGAACTTATAGAAAACTGGAATAAATTTTACCAAACTAGAAAGACAATAAATAATGCTTAGTTTAGACGAGAAGAAAATCAGAAAAGGTAAACCTATTGGATTACCATACCAAGG
>NZ_RQYW01000090.1 GCF_003932895.1 Leptotrichia sp. OH3620_COT-345
AGACCTGAATCGTTACAGCTTAATACAAACAGTAACAAGGTTAAAAACATTATTATTTTTTTCATATCTATCTCCTTTTAGAATGTTGCCGATACTGTCACATAACCTCTATGGGATTCTGTTTTTGTTAAACTTCTTCCTTTATCGGTCTTGGCTATTCCCGTATCAAGTGTTATCTTTTCTCCATAATATCTTATCCCCAGTGAATAACTTGAAAGTGTCGTTATCTTTCCTTTTCTCACTCCATATCCGTTGTAATTATTTCTTACTTTTCCTAAATCAGCTTCCACATAAGGTCTTATCTTATACATAAACTGTCCTGTTTTACTTTCACTACTTGGAAGTATATAGCTTAATTCCAACTTTGTACTGTATCCCGTATCTCCCGAGACTGTCATAGGAAAACCTTTCACCGTACCGAAATCTCCTATACTGTACTTTTCCGTAGAAAACAGTGCATCTTTTGAATACTGTCCGTTAAACACCGTTCTTAATGTTATCCCCTGATTCTTAAAATAGAAAGGCTTATAGTAACTTAAATTAAGATTTACCTTTCCAAACTCATATCTGTTATCTGAAGGTTCTACACTTTCAGTCGGTAGTGTTCCCGCATTAAAGGCATTGTCTTCATTTGACCTGAATCC
>NZ_RQYW01000091.1 GCF_003932895.1 Leptotrichia sp. OH3620_COT-345
GGCTAATACAAATAAGCTGTTCAGTTTATCGGGAGAGTCAAGGCTTGTAAATATATCGAATATAGATAAGGTAAAAGAGCATAGCTGGAAAGATAAGATAGGACATTTACCTATAGGGAAGGCAGCATTAAGAGAACAGTTAATGCCGGGCTTGTTTATTCCTGTGTTACCTGACAGTAAGAAAATAGGAAAACCTGATTATTTGCATTCTAATGTGGTGACAAATGAACAAATTGGTCTGATAAAAGATAATTATAAAAATGTTATAAAAAATAGAACTCTTTCTGAAAAAGGGATAAAAAGTTTAATAAGCAACCCACATGGAACTTACGTTTATGAAAGTGCAATAATTTCAGAAGAAATCTATAACAAGTTTAAAGAATATAGAAAAGCACCTATAGAAAGAAAAAACGAGATATTAAGCGAAGTACGGAAACTATATGATTTAGACCAAAACTTAAAGATAAATTTAATAGTAAATGAACCTGCACTACTTGATAAAAGTCCATATTTATTAGAAGCGAAAGATAAGTATAACAGAGAAGAATTATTAAAAGATTATACTAATGGAAAGTATACAGATAAAGGTTTATCAAATAGTCCAAAACTAAATACAAATGTATTTCCATACGAAAGAA
>NZ_RQYW01000092.1 GCF_003932895.1 Leptotrichia sp. OH3620_COT-345
GCCATTGGGAGCGAAGCGACCTTTGGTGAGGGCAAAGCCCTAAGGGGTCAAGGGGTATCCCCTTGCAAGTTTGCAGAATGAAATTCTGCTATAACTTGCTATAGCAAATTGAACTTTGCGAAAAACTGTGCTACCATGGGGATGTAGCAGGGTTTTAAGCATTGTGAAATTTGGTATACAAGGGGGTTAAAATGGCTCATGTAATGAAGATGACAAAAGGGGCTTGCGGGCATATGCTAAAGCACTACGAAAGAGCAAAAGATGAAGATGGCAATTATATAAAATTTGGCAATCAAGATATTGATACAGCATTTTCCGGAATGAATTATAATCGCGGTCCGGATAGAAGCATATCGCAATGGGAATTTATCAAAAAGCGGTGTAGCGAAGTGTATTGCATGAATCGAAAAGATGTAAATGTCATGTGTTCGTGGGTGATCACAGCACCGAAAGACCTTAAAAATGACGATATGCATAGATTTTTTGCAAGTGCCTACAAATTCCTTGAAAATCGATATGGCAAGGAAAATATAATATCCGCCTATGTCCACATGGATGAAACAACTCCACATATGCATTTTGCGTTCATTCCCGTAGTATTTGACAAAAAAAAGCAAAGATACAAAGTATCTGCC
>NZ_RQYW01000093.1 GCF_003932895.1 Leptotrichia sp. OH3620_COT-345
AATACTTTTGATACGGCAGGACAGGTGCAGAATGTATTAAAACCTTCAAGCAGAACAATAACTCCAAGTGTAAACAGAGGAAAGGGAGAAATGACATCAGAATATTACTCCAAGAATGAAGACATAACAAAAGGAACTTCGTATTATAATAACAGTCCTGAAGTAAAACTAATAGGAGTGGATATTCAGACAAATGGAATACAGGGCACAGTAAAAAATCTTGAAGTAATAAGTGTTCAAGATAAAGTGGACGGAAAGCATAGAGGATATAATATAGGTTATGGAATAGGAGTAGGAAACCATACTGTAATAAGAAACGGTAAAGGAGAAAATGCTAATGGTCTGTATACTTCAAATATTGAAGTAGGATACTCAATAGGAGATACAACACAAAGGATGACAAATGCAGTAGGAAGCTTTACAGCACAGGAAGGTACACTGAATGTAACAGGAATAACAAAGCAGGTAGGTTCTGTAATAGATGGTGGATTTACATTAAATACAAAAGAATATAGACATGAAGATTTGGAAGATATAAATAAGAACAGAAATATAGGAATAAATGTAAATATAACACCGGGAGTAGTTGATGTATACAGAAACGGCAAGCTTACGGGAGAAGC
>NZ_RQYW01000094.1 GCF_003932895.1 Leptotrichia sp. OH3620_COT-345
GCCATATTCATTCCCGCATTATATGCTCCAAATCCTCCATTAATGTAATCTTCTTTATGTTTTGCCCTCTTTAAGCCCTTACCTGCTTCCCATACTTGTTGTGCTGCTCCTATTATCGGTATCCCTACATTTATTCCTGCTCCTACATAAGTATTCTTTGTTACTCCGTCTATTATACGTTCTGAATGCATATCAAGTATTCGAATATCTTTTCCCGTGTACGTCAATTTACCGCCTATAATCCCATTAGTCGGTCCTAAGTCTATATTCCCTTCGTCACTCTTTAATGTTACATTTCCTACAACATTAAGTTTGTTCGATATTATATCGCTTCTTACTTCTCTTATCCTGTCTTCACTTTTTCCATAACCCACTCCTGCATTTATACCGTTCCAACCTACCTTTATACTTCCCTTTATACCGCTTACCTTATGTTCTTCTTCTCTTAAACTTTTTTCTACTCCGGGTAATATTTCAAGACCTTTCTTACCTCTTAAATATACATGTCTTGCTGTCTGTATATCGGCTCCTACCACTTTAAGCTTGCCTTCCGAATCCATCCTTATTCCCGATTCATTATATAACTGACTCAGTTTGTATCTATCCCTGCTGTTACTTACATA
>NZ_RQYW01000095.1 GCF_003932895.1 Leptotrichia sp. OH3620_COT-345
AATAAAAAGAGAATCACAAAGTAAAAAAGCGGAAGAAATGAAGATGAAAAAAGATGCTCAGATGAAAAAGAAAGCTGAAGCAAAAGCAATGAAGGCAAGACAGAAAAATATGACGGAAAGTGAAAAGATGAATGTGGAAGTGCAAAGAATAAAGAAAAGAGTGGAAGAAATAAACAGCAATATAGAAACATTCCACAAGACAAATGAAGCACTTGAAAAAATGGAACAAAGACTTGAAGGTATTCAGAATAAGTTACAGTAATTTTAAAATAAAAACATAAAATCCAAAGTCAAAATAAATAATAATTTTATACAAAAATAAAAAATAATTTATATTAATTGTTTGAAATTTTAGAAAATCTTCAAAAACTTAAATAAAAAGTCTCTTTAAAATTAAAATTTTAAATCTTATATGATTATCAATAAATTAAATAGGAAAGGAGAATATAATTAAATTTATTTAATTATATTTAAAGTAATAAGAATATGAAAAAGGTATTAATAGGATTAGGACTGGGAGTATTAATGATATCATGTACAAATGCAAAACTGATAAATTACAATACGGACAGACTGGATAATATAGAAGCGTATTTAAAAGAACATAAGTTTGTAAAACC
>NZ_RQYW01000096.1 GCF_003932895.1 Leptotrichia sp. OH3620_COT-345
TTCATTTCTTCCGCTTTTTTACTTTGTGATTCTCTTTTTATTTCTGCCGCTCTCTTCTGTATACTGTTTGTATTTGTTACAGGTATTTCTTCCATAACCGACGGCTCTTCTATTTTTTCCATCTTCTGTTGCTGTTTTTGTTCTTCCGCCTGTCTTTTTCTCGCTTCTCTTAACAGTCTATCCACTGCAGGGTCACTGTAACTTATCTGCTCCGTTATTAATAATACAAATCCTGAAAACATCAGCATTATTTTTTTAAGTTTCATTTTTCCTCCTTATAATTCCCATTATTATTTTCATGTCTAACCATTCAATATTTAATATAAAAATTTCAATATTTTATATCTAAATTATTTGATAATACAAATCAAATAATCAATTACAAATAACATTCATTTTCTGTCAAAATAAATATAGAATTTTAATAATACAGATAATCACTTTATCAAAAATATCTTCTTAATAATTTTAGATAAATACTTTATCTAAATAAAATTATTTTACATAAAAATAATTAAAAAGAAGATTAACAGATTTCAAATTTTATTTCTTTTTATTTACTTTCTTTTCCCTTACAGGTTTTTGAACTTTCTTCACAGCTTTCTTCTTAT
>NZ_RQYW01000097.1 GCF_003932895.1 Leptotrichia sp. OH3620_COT-345
GAGTATAATGCGTCAAAGGCGAGAGACAGAGTAGACTTTTATGAAAGAGTGGTAAGAAGTGTTGAAAGAGAGGAGAAGGAACTGGGTGGCTATAATGAGGTATTAGGAAAGAATAAGAAGAAAGCTGTGAAGAAAGTTCAAAAACCTGTAAGGGAAAAGAAAGTAAATAAGAAAAAGTAAAATTTCAAATTTTTTAATAATATTTATTTTCAACAGTACTTTATAATATTAAGATTTATATTAAAAAATGAGATGATTTAATAATTTTGGGGTCAATTGTAAAGTTATTAAAGATTTATAGTTGAAAGTGATTTAAGAAAAAATAATGGAGGAAACAAAATGAAAAAGATGTTAGGGCTGTTATCATTGTCTGTGTTGGTGATGAGTCAGATAAGTTACAGTGATCCTGCAGTGGATAGACTGTTAAGAGAAGCAAGAAAAAGACAGGCGGAAGAACAGAAACAGCAACAGAAGATGGAAAAAATAGAAGAACCATCGGTTATGGAAGAAATACCTGTAACAAATACAAACAGTATACAGAAGAGAGCGGCAGAGATAAAAAGAGAATCACAAAGTAAAAAAGCGGAAGAAAT
>NZ_RQYW01000098.1 GCF_003932895.1 Leptotrichia sp. OH3620_COT-345
CGAGTGGTAAAAGGTAATTTATATTATGAACGCATAATCGTAGATAACCAGCTATTCAAGTTTGCAACTTTGAAAGAATTAATTGACTTGTATCACGAAAATATCAACGCTCCTATTTTTACACAGAATCAACTTCTTGTTAAAATGGGCGAGCAACCAATCGAGGGCGGAGATATTTATGTCACAAACCTTAACGCAGTTGCTGTTAAAAACCTAAGTGATTTACAAGGCAATAGAAAGGACGTAACAAGCACAGATGAAACTAATAACCAATAGTGCTGAAATTAAAGTAACTGAAAACGAGGACGGTTCTAAGTCGTTCCAAGGCATTGGTTCAGAAGTTGGCGTAGAGAATCGTAACGGTATTATCTTGACCCCTAACTGCATTGAGTTTGCTAGAGAACGATATCCATTGCTATATGAACACGGAGCTGGATCTAGTGAAGTAATTGGGGACGCGAAAGTTTATTATGACTTAGCTTCTAATAAATACCTGACTGACTTTACGCTTTACGACAATGCACCAAACATTAACAAAGCTGTGGAAAATGGAGCGTTTGATTCACTATCAATTGCCTATTACAT
>NZ_RQYW01000099.1 GCF_003932895.1 Leptotrichia sp. OH3620_COT-345
ATAGAACTTTGAAAGTGAAAAAACATAGATTATTAGCATTCGCTTTTATTCCTAACCCAGAAAATAAAAAAATAGTAAACCATATTGACGGAAACAAGCAAAATAACGATTTAAATAACCTAGAATGGTGTACTAGCCAAGAAAATACATTACACGGAATATATGTATTGAAAACTATAAACCAAAAGGGGAGAATTAAAAAGTGACCAATATATTTGAAAAAGTACAGACAGCCAAGCACTTAAAAGAGCGTGAAGACTTAATAAATTTAAAAGATGACTGGCTTATTGATACGTTAATGCCAAGTTCACAAGCTGGAATACTTGTAGCTCCATTTAAGTCATTTAAAAGCTCTCTAGCAATGCACATGGCTTTAATGGTATCGCAAGGGTTACCTTTTTTTGGTTATGATACAAAGCGAAGCAAGACACTATACATAGACAATGAAGATACTGACAGAGAGTTAAACAAAAGGCTTAGAAATAAAGATAATGCACCAGAAGACTTACATTTTTTGACAGGTGGAGAGTTTATGCTTGATGATTCGCACCACATGAACTTATTATATGAATACATTAAAG
>NZ_RQYW01000100.1 GCF_003932895.1 Leptotrichia sp. OH3620_COT-345
GGGCTTGGAGCACATTGAATACTTGCCTGTAATGGACTATCGTAACCAATCTATCCCAGTTGAAAAACTGACTTCTATGGACGTAAATAAAGCCATTCAGCGTGGACTAGTTAAGGCAATTGCTCGTCATGGTTTAGGGCTATATATTTATGCAAATGAAGATTTACCAGTTCTAACAGAAGAACAAAAAGAGCTTGAAGCAGAAAAACAACGACTTAGAGAGATTCAGCCACTTATAAAACGAGCTGAACAACTAGGATACCAAAATATTGACAGCTTGAAAAATAAGACTAAAAAAGAAATTACCGACATCATGAAGATTTGGTTAGCACAGCAAGAAACAGAAAAAGGGGAATAATTAAATGGCAATCATCACAGTAACAGCACAAGCGAATGAAAAAAATACACGTACAGTAAGTACAGCAAAAGGCGATAAGAAAATTATTTCAGTCCCATTATTTGAAAAAGAAAAGGGATCTAACGTAAAAGTTGCGTACGGTTCGGCTTTCTTGCCTGATTTCATTCAATTAGGTGACACAGTAACGGTCAGCGGTCGTGTACAAGCCAAGGAATCAGGAG
>NZ_RQYW01000101.1 GCF_003932895.1 Leptotrichia sp. OH3620_COT-345
ATAAGAAGAAAGCTGTGAAGAAAGTTCAAAAACCTGTAAGGGAAAAGAAAGTAAATAAAAAGAAATAAAATTTGAAATCTGTTAATCTTCTTTTTAATCATTTTATATAAAAATGGATTTGTCATATAAAACTGTTATGTAATCAGCAATTTTGTTTTTTAAAGTAATATTTATATATATATGATTGTATTGTAACTTTTAATTCTGTGGTAAAAACAGTAATAAAAAATGCAATATAAAAATTTAACAAATTTTTATATTAAAAGATTGAAAGGAAGATAAAAAACAGTAAAAAATATTAAGGAGGAAAAATGAAATTTAAAAAGATGACATTTATACTGTCAGGATTAATATTACTTATAATAGGTCAATTAAGTTACAGTGATCCTGCAGTGGACAGACTGTTAAGAGAAGCAAGAAAAAGACAGACGGAAGAACAAAAACAGCAACAGAAGATGGAAAAAATCGAAGAGCCGTCAGTTATGGAAGAAATACCTGTAACAAATACAAACAGTATACAGAAGAGAGCGGCAGAAATAAAAAGAGAATCACAAAGTAAAAAAGCGGAAGAAATGAA
>NZ_RQYW01000102.1 GCF_003932895.1 Leptotrichia sp. OH3620_COT-345
ATTGAAAGCTCCTTGTATAATTGTACCAGCTTCAACAACCTTATTATATATCTCGACAGCCTTAATGATTCCATCAATAACTTTCAAAGCAACGAATACACTAGCCAAAGCAGCTAAAGCTACTTTTAAAGTATCTATTGCGCTTTTACTTTCACTAATTTTTTGCAGAAAATCAGCTATTTTTTTCGTGACTTCTGAAAATTTACCAGCAAATACAGCTATGCTTTTTGCTACGTTATCTATACTTGTTGCGTTTTTTGTTGTTTCTGTATTTATTCCAATAAATGAATTTATGACATTCCCTATAATAGAAACTATGGAACCAAATGCACTTTTTATGCTATCCCAAGCCTCTAAAAATGCTAAAGTGGCTGCATTTTCTTGCAGTTTTTGAAACAAGTCTTGGAAATACTTAACTACATTTGTTACAGCTTTACCAGCACTTTCGCCCCAGTCAGACATCTGGTCTATTAAGCCACTAATGATAGGTGTTAAAGCGTTCAAAGTAGGCACTAAAGCAATTGACATTGTTTCGTTGAAGCTGTCCCACGCGTCCCCAATAGTTTTGATTCCAC
>NZ_RQYW01000103.1 GCF_003932895.1 Leptotrichia sp. OH3620_COT-345
GTATAGGGCAGAGCCTAACGAGTGCTTATATGGCTTGATAAGCGAATTATGGAGCTATTGGGGGAAAGGTTGGATCCTGCCTATGCTTAAATATAATATTGAAATTACAAGACAAGGCGACGTCTTCATTGTAGAAAGAGGAGTAAATGGAAACAATTAATATTAAATTTGATGAAAAACAGCTAGAAGAAGTTGTGAAAAAAGTTACTGAAAAACTTAAAAAAGAGAAAGATTCAGATACAGCAAAGGAAAAAGTGTCAGTAATGTATTTAGAATTTAATGAAGCAAATCATGCAAGCGAGAAAGGTAAACTTTACTTTGGGCATGCTTTTCACACTTTGTCAAAAAAGTATGCTTCGGAGTTTTATTTATCTAGTGAATCTGATTTGACAAAAGCCTCAGAGCTTAAAAGCCAAGGTTGGAGAGAAGAGGTTATCGAATGAGTGTATTTGAAGAACTAAGCGTTATTAATGTAAATGATAAGAAAAGCAAAAAGAATAATTTAGATTATCTTAGTTGGGCATATGCATGGTCTGAAGTTAAAAAAGTATATCCTGAAGCT
>NZ_RQYW01000104.1 GCF_003932895.1 Leptotrichia sp. OH3620_COT-345
TTCCATTAATTGTATTAATTCAAGATTTGCATTTTTCAGTAATCTGTTGTTCTCCCTCTTTGCCTGCTTAAATGATGTATGTAAATCTTTTATTGATGTATTCAATTCTTTTCTCGTCTGACTTATCGCATTTTCAGTACTCTTTACTTCAGGCGATGTCAATCCTTCTGAAAACGTCAACATCCCCATTAAAAGGAAACTTAACAAAAGTGCTCTTGTATACTTTATGTCTTTACATCTTTTTGCCAATGCCCTTAAGTCCTTTTCCATTCTTTTTAAATTATTACTCATTATTTTTCTCCTTCTGAATAAATATTCCAAAATTTAATAATTACTTTCATTACATAAAATCTTTAAATCTTTTATGTTTCAAAATTGTCAGCCGTAATCTTATCGCCTCATGAAATAATCTTAAATAACTAATCTGTTCTTGTTTGCTAATAATTTTGTGATTATTTATAATATTTTAGAATATTTCTTTATATATTATAATTTCAATTATTCTTTTCTTATCAGTTTAAATTCTATTCTTCTGTTCTGTGCTCTTCCTTCCGCTGTCTC
>NZ_RQYW01000105.1 GCF_003932895.1 Leptotrichia sp. OH3620_COT-345
TTCCATTAATTGTATTAATTCAAGATTTGCATTTTTCAGTAATCTGTTGTTCTCCCTCTTTGCCTGCTTAAATGATGTATGTAAATCTTTTATTGATGCATTCAATTCTTTTCTCGTCTGACTTATCGCATTTTCAGTACTCTTCACTTCAGGCGATGTCAATCCTTCTGAAAATGTCAACATCCCCATTAAAAGGAAACTCAATAAAAGTGCTCTTGTATACTTTATGTCTTTACATCTTTTTGCCAATGCCCTTAAATCTTTTTCCATTCTTTTTAAATTATTACTCATTATTTTTCTCCCTCTGAAATAAATATTCCAAAATTTAATAATTACTTTCATTACATAAAATCTTTAAATTCTTTATGTTTCAAAATTGTTAGCCGTAATCTTATCGCCTCATGGAATAATCTTAAATAATCTAATCCGTTCTTGTTTGCTAATAATTTTGTGATTATTTATAAGATTTTAGAATATTTCTTTATATATTATAATTTCAATTATTCTTTTCTTATCAGTTTAAATTCTATTCTTCTGTTCTGTGCTCTT
>NZ_RQYW01000106.1 GCF_003932895.1 Leptotrichia sp. OH3620_COT-345
CTTCTAATAAATAAGGACTTTTATCAAGTAGTGCAGGTCCGTTTATTGCCAAGTTTATCTTTAAGCTCTGATCTAAGTCATATAGTTTCCGTACTTCGTTTAATATCTCATTTTTTCTTTCTATAGATGCTTTTCTATATTCTCTAAACTTATTATAGATTTCTTCTGAAATTATTGCACTTTCGTAAACATAAGTTCCATGGGGATTATTTATTAAGCTAATCATATCTTTTGAAGTCAACTCATAATCTAAATTTTGCCCAGATTTCGAATAATTTCTTATTATATATTTTATTTGTTCCTCTGTCACCACATTAGAATGTAGATAATCAGGTTTTCCTATTTTCTTACTGTCAGGTAACACAGGGATAAATAAGCCCGGCATTAACTGTTCTCTTAATGCTGCCTTCCCTATAGGTAAATGTCCCGTCTTATCTTTCCAACTATGCTCTTTTACCTTATCTATATTCGATATATTTACAAGCCTTGACTCTCCCGATAAACTGAACAGCTTATTTGTATTAGCCACAAAGTCAGGTGT
>NZ_RQYW01000107.1 GCF_003932895.1 Leptotrichia sp. OH3620_COT-345
GTTGCCTTCTCAAGTCTTTTCCCTGCTATGTTGTCTATTGTTGTTCTTAATCTTCCTTCTCCCAACTGACCCAAAAAGTTTCTGTTATCATCTCCTCTATCATTTATTGATTCTTTTATTGCTGTCCCTATATCCTTTATTTCCTGTTTTGCTTTATCCAAATCCTCTTTAAATCTTGAAGGATTTGTCAGGTAATCTATTGTCTGTCCTTCTATATTTATATTTGTACTGTTGTGAGTGTCTTTTGTTATTTCATTGGCTTTTGTAATATCTCTGTTAATAGGGGCTCCTGTTGCATTTCCTATTTCTATATCGCCTAATACCGTATTTCTTGACATGCCTTCCTTATCACGTTTTTCCTGATTTATCCCTATTCCGCCTATAGGATTCTTTCCTGCCTGTAGGTTTATTGAACCGCCTGTTGTTGTCAGTATATCATGATTTTCTATATCTTTTCCTACATATTCATTTATTTTTACTTTACTGTTGCCTTCTTTGCCTATTATTGATCCTGTATTTGTTGTTTTACCT
>NZ_RQYW01000108.1 GCF_003932895.1 Leptotrichia sp. OH3620_COT-345
GTTTTCCTTTACTTCCCCTAAATGCTTTCCATATCTCCCTTCTACATATCTTGCTTCATACTCCGTATCTTTCCCAAGTATCTGATGTGTCAGCTCATGGGATATCACTTCATTGAAGTTTATTGCATTTCCGTCTTTTATCTTCTCCTTATTTATCCATATATAACCGTCTCCTGTCGTCGCTATCCCATACGCTTCAAGTTTTCTTAACTGATCTTTTGTAAGTTTTGTTGTATCTATATCTCCTTCTCCGTAAAATCTTACCTTTATTCCTTTCCTTGTAAGATTCCCATACCTTGCCTCTATTTCCTTTGCTACCTGCTCTATCTTCTTACCTTTGCCTGATATAAAGCCTCTATCTATCAACCTTCTTGTTATGCTCTCCGATAATATGTTCCCTACAAAGTCATATTCTCCGGTCACTTTATCTCTATGGATTAAAACTTCTTTTAGCCCTTCTACACTTCTTCCCGCTTCCTCAAATATATCCTTTGCTTTTCCTCTTCCTGCTTTTGTTAACCAATATTCC
>NZ_RQYW01000109.1 GCF_003932895.1 Leptotrichia sp. OH3620_COT-345
CCCTCATAAGGATATTTTTCTTTTTTATCTCCTCTTCCTTTATATGCTCCTCTCCAGTTACTGTAAAAATAGTTCATTCCAAATTGCCATGAACTCCAAGGAGACTTCACCACCTGATCTCCCTGTTCCATTAATTGTATTAACTCAAGATTTGCATTTTTCAGTAATCTGTTGTTCTCCCTCTTTGCCTGCTTAAATGATGTATGTAAATCTTTTATTGATATATTCAATTCTTTTCTCGTCTGACTTATCGCATTTTCAGTACTCTTCACTTCAGGCGATGTCAACCCTTCTGAAAATGTCAACATCCCCATTAAAAGGAAACTTAACAAAAGTGCTCTTGTATACTTTATGTCTTTACATCTTTTTGCCAATGCTCTTAAGTCTTTTTCCATTTTCTTTAAATTATTACTCATGTTTTTCTCCTTCCTTCAATTATTCTTTTCTTATCAGTTTAAATTCTATTCTTCTGTTCTGTGCTCTTCCTTCCGCTGTCTCATTTGTCGCAACAGGTTCCTCTTCCCCACG
>NZ_RQYW01000110.1 GCF_003932895.1 Leptotrichia sp. OH3620_COT-345
GCTCGATCAGTTTAGCCATTCCCTCGCCAAGAATTTCATCAGCCACAAAGTTATGTTTATATTTTTTATTTGTGTTGCGTACATAGTTGTCAAGCGTTTGTTTAATTTTAAGTTTTTTGTGTAGCTCTCTTAATGTTGTCAATTTAATACTCCCTCATATATTTTACCAAACTTTAAAGCGTTAATTTTAACTAACTGCTTCAATTCTGATATAAATTGCTGTTCTCCGTCAAAGTCAAATGGCATTGATACGTTTTCCTTGATCCAAGCGAAAGCTCCGTCAAAGTCTTGTCTTAATAAGCTCATTTTATCCACGATGTCGATAATTTGCTCTCTCTCTTCTTCTGTGTACATGTAACCACCTTTCTAGAAAGGAAGTTCTGATTCATCAACTTCAACAGGTTCAGAACCACCAAATAAGTCTTGTTTAGCTTGTGATTGACTACTATTATCATTAGTGATAAATACTTTTTCAACCGTAGGGAAAACAAAGTTATAATTTACGTATTCTCCTGATTCCTTGGC
>NZ_RQYW01000111.1 GCF_003932895.1 Leptotrichia sp. OH3620_COT-345
TCCCACTATTATAATCCTTTAACAGCTCATTTCTATTATATTCATCTTTCGCATTCAATAGAAATTCACTATTATCCAAAATTGCAGGTCCGTTTATTATTAAGTTTATCTTTAAGCTCTGGTCTAAGTCATATAGTTTCCGTACTTCGCTTAATATCTCATTTTTTCTTTCTATAGGTGCTTTTCTGTATTCTTTAAATTTATTATAAATTTCTTCTGAAATTATTGCACTCTCATATACATAAGTTCCATGTGGATTGCTTACCAATGAATTTATTTCTTTTAGAGTTATATTATTTTTATTATTTTTTCCTCCAGAATTTATATAATTTCTTTTCATACTTTCTGCTTCAAAATCAGTAACCACATTAGAATACAAATAATCAGGTTTTCCTATTTTCTTACTGTCAGGTAGTACAGGGATAAACAAGCCCGGCATTAACTGTTCTCTTAATGCTGCCTTCCCTATAGGTAAATGTCCCGTTCTATCTTTCCAGCTATGCTCTTTTACTTT
>NZ_RQYW01000112.1 GCF_003932895.1 Leptotrichia sp. OH3620_COT-345
ATTTACCTATAGGGAAGGCAGCATTAAGAGAACAGTTAATGCCGGGCTTGTTTATCCCTGTGTTACCTGACAGTAAGAAAATAGGAAAACCTGATTATTTGCATTCTAATATAATAAATAAAAAGGAACTTAGATTAATTGGAAATAATTATAAAAGTGCTTATGAAATAAGAAGTACTGATTTGAATTTAAAACAAATAAAAGGTCTTATAAGTGACCCCCATGGAACTTATGTATATGAAAGTGCATTAATTTCAGAAGAAATTTATAATAAGTTTAAAGAATATAGGAAAGCAATTCCGGAAAGAAGAAATAAAATATTAGGTGAAGTAAAAGATTTGTATAACTTAGACCAAAACTTAAAGATAAACTTGGCAATAAACGGACCTGCACTACTTGATAAAAGTCCTTATTTATTAGAATCGAAAGATAAGTATAACAAAGAAGAATTATTAAAAGATTATGCAAATGGAAAGTATACAGATAAAGGCTTATCAAATAGTCC
>NZ_RQYW01000113.1 GCF_003932895.1 Leptotrichia sp. OH3620_COT-345
ACAGAAGAGAGCGGCAGAGATAAAAAGAGAATCACAAAGTAAAAAAGCGGAAGAAATGAAGATGAAAAAAGATGCTCAGATGAAAAAGAAAGCTGAAGCAAAAGCGATGAAGGCAAGACAGAAAAATATGACGGAAAGTGAAAAGATGAATGTGGAAGTGCAAAGAATAAAGAAAAGGGTGGAAGAAATAAACGGCAATATAGAAACATTCCATAAGACAAATGAAGCACTTGAAAAAATGGAACAAAGACTTGAAGGGATTCAGAATAAATTACAGTAATCATATTTTGAAAATCAGAAAGAAAAGTTAAAAGAGGGCTTTGAAAAGAAGTTGTAAAATCCGGGAAAGCGGAATTTAAAATTTAAAATTTAGAGAAGGGAGCATATAATAATAAGTTATATGATGTGATAAGAATATGAAAAAGGTGTTAATAGGATTAGGACTGGGAGCGTTAATGATATCATGTACAAATGCAAAACTGGTAAATTACAATACGGACAGA
>NZ_RQYW01000114.1 GCF_003932895.1 Leptotrichia sp. OH3620_COT-345
AATAAAAGACGTTGCAAAAAGACCAATAAACAAAAAAGTTCAATTTGAAGAAGCAACATTAATTATACCTGAAAATACTAAAATAAATGAAAAATTGGGGAATTTAATAGATCAAGAAACAGGTTATGGATTACAAATAATATTTACAAATGAAAAAAGTAGTACTTGTGCAAAGAAAAAAATAAGAAATGGTTTAAGTTATGGTATTATTTATAATGATAATATTACTGAATTAAGGTTGATAGGTCAAAGAATAGAAAAAGTAAATGGATTTGTAAATATTTGTAATTAAAATTATAATAAAAATCCCAACATTCAAATTATTTCAACGAAAAAAATATGAGAATGAGCGTAAAGAAAAATCACTGTTTGAGCGAAGTGAGTTTGTGATTTTTTAGTGAATGAAGTGTTTTTGAGTATGAAATAATTTATGTTGGGAAGTTTTTTGTCAAACTTTTTTGCAAAAAAGTTTGGAGTTACCGATAGGAGACCATCAT
>NZ_RQYW01000115.1 GCF_003932895.1 Leptotrichia sp. OH3620_COT-345
GCCTTAACTTTAACCGGAAAAATAATAGATAATAAAAATGGGATAATAAAAGGAAACATAAAGAAAATAAATGCGGATAAGCTCATAAATGATGAAGGACAGTTATTATCCAATGAAAAGATAGAAGGAATAATAAAAGAAACAAGTAATATAAGAGGGGAAATATCAGGCAATGAAGGTATAAAGCTGATAGGTGAAAAACTTAATAACCTTACGGGAGTAATAAGAAGTAAGGGTAAAATAGACCTTGACATAAAAGATACAATAAACAGACAGGGCTTTATTCTGTCAGACGGAATAACAAAAGAAGAAGGGGAAAAATGGCAAGTACAGGAGAAAGTATCAGAAAAAAAAGATAATAAAAAAGAAGAAGCGAAAGAACAAACAACAGGAATAGTATTAAAAGGGGAAAGACTTGATAATGTAAAAGGAATAATAGCAAGTTTAGGACAGACGACATTAAATATAGGAGGATTATCAAATAAGGAAGGTAAA
>NZ_RQYW01000116.1 GCF_003932895.1 Leptotrichia sp. OH3620_COT-345
GGACAGAGGTATGAGTATAGGACAAAGGAAGTAAAAAGTAAAGGAGAGACATATAAAGGGATAGCCGTAGATGGAAAAGCTGCAGGAAGTATGTATGCGGGTAAGATAGATATAATAAGTAATGATAAAGGAGCGGGAGTAAATACAAAAGGGGAATTGGTGAGTGTAGATGATATAACATTGACAGCAAGCGGGGATATAACGACGAATAAGATAAATGCAGGAAAAGCAGTAGTATATAAGACACCAAAGAAAGTAAAGGTAAGGGGAACGGTATCGGCAGGTCATAAAGTACAAATCAAATCAAAAGAAACGGAAATAAGTGCAAAGGTAGTAACGGGATATTTAGAAAAGGCGTTAGGAAAAAGAGCCCTTGAGATAGAAAGTGACAAGACAAAAGTAAGCAGTGAAATAGAAGCGCAAGGGGAAATAAGTATAAAGTCAAGACTGACAGAAAACAGGGGAAACATATTTGCAACGGAAAAAGTGGAA
>NZ_RQYW01000117.1 GCF_003932895.1 Leptotrichia sp. OH3620_COT-345
TCATTCTCATATTTTTTTCGTTGAAATAATTTGAATGTTGGGGGATTTTTCTTTCTATTTAGTTACAAGTATTTTTAAAGCCATTTGCTTTTATTATCTTTTGAGCTATTTTATTTAAATTAAGATCATTTTCATTATGTGCTATCATAACATATGCATTATTTTTTACTTTTTTTCTATAAAATATTGAAGAACACATCTTTGTCACCTCAAAAGTTATGGGTATTCCATAACCCGTTTTTATATCTACTATATTTCCGTGTTTAGAATTTAATGTTGTATTCTCAGGTATTATTAAAGTTATTTCTCCAAACTGTACTCTCTTATTTATTGGTCTTTTTAATATATCTCTTATTACTCCTTCTACCTCCCCCTTATATTTTCCTTTAGATATTGCTCCCGGTCCATCTTTTTTTGTTGCTTCTCTTTCTTCTCTATCTTGTTCTATTTCAAAAGCTGTTTTTTGAATTCCGTATCTCAATTCACCA
>NZ_RQYW01000118.1 GCF_003932895.1 Leptotrichia sp. OH3620_COT-345
ATTATAAGGGAGGCAAAGAAGACGGCAAGTGGATATTTTATGATGAAGGCGGCAAGGTGAAGAAAGAGGAGAATTATGTTTTGGGAAAGAAACAGTAGGAATTGGAAAGATATTTGAGTTAAAATTAAGGAGCCGATTATATTCGGCTTTTTTAAAATAATTTTAGAGAGGAAAAGAAAGTTGAATAAGTTGAAACCTTTTTAATTACAGGTAGTAGATATTAAAAAGATTAAAAGTTATTATTTTTTTTAATAAGCTTTATTAAAAATCAAACATATACAAAATCTGTTATTTAAAACACTTTTGTATTTTATGAAAGAGTATTAATTGAAAGTTGATGATAAATTGTATAAATATATGGGAGTAAAAAAGAGTAAAAAGTCTAAATAACAAATTCTTAGTACTATGTCATTAAAAAGGTAAATGAGAAGGAAATTTGTATTAATGTAAAACATTTTAATGCATTTGATTTTGAAATAAAAG
>NZ_RQYW01000119.1 GCF_003932895.1 Leptotrichia sp. OH3620_COT-345
ACAGGATCAGGTAAAGTAGGTACATTTGCAGCTTTAGGTACTAAATTTAAATCCGCCTTATTTACTACTTTCGGTCTTATTCCTGCACTTAATTCAAGCTCCACTATAGGCTCTTTTACAAGTTCAGTACTTGCTATCCCATAATTAGTTATCCCACGTCTTGCATTTGTTGCAGCCGATCTCGGATTAGTCGATAAAGCCAGTGCCGAACCGTAAAACTGACTGTCCAGTGAAATATATCTGTTCATTTCATTAGAATCTCTTTCAAGTATTCCCTCATAAGGATATTTTTCTTTTTTATCTCCTCTTCCTTTATATGCTCCTCTCCAGTTACTGTAAAAATAATTCATTCCAAATTGCCATGAACTCCATGGAGACTTCACTACCTGATCTCCCTGTTCCATTAATTGTATTAATTCAAGATTTGCATTTTTCAGTAATCTGTTGTTCTCCCTCTTTGCCTGCTTAAATGATGTATGTAA
>NZ_RQYW01000120.1 GCF_003932895.1 Leptotrichia sp. OH3620_COT-345
ATATACATCGGAGCCTTTTATCCTTCCTCCCGGTGCCAATATCACCGATCTCCTGTCTTTTTCATCTTCTACATATTTCCCTATATTATATACATTTACCGCTTTTATGGAAATTCCTTTACCTTCTATTCTTCCCCCGTCTTTATTTACAACATCTCCTTTTTCTGCCTTTATTAATATATTCCCCTCACTTATTATGTCTGAATCTTCCGTATATATATTTAATACTTTCTCTGTTATCTTTTCTGTTTTACCTCTCTTGTTTTTTCTTCCAATTCCTCCGAATCTTTTCCCTCTATAGCCTGTTTCCTCTACTCCTACCGCTACTTCTCTTATTACTTCTTTTATATTTGCTTCCGATATTCCTATATTCTCAAATCTTCCGTTTCGTACTTCTCCATATATATCTCCTTTGGATTTTATTTCTCCTACATTATTTCTTATCAGTGTTTCCGCTATTAATACAAGGTTCCCTT
>NZ_RQYW01000121.1 GCF_003932895.1 Leptotrichia sp. OH3620_COT-345
CAGTGAAATAGAAGCGCAAGGGGAAATAAGTATAAAGTCAAGACTGACAGAAAACAGGGGAAACATATTTGCAACGGAAAAAGTGGAAGTAACGGGAGAGAAGTTAGACAACAGTAACGGAGAATTAAGAAGTAATAGTAAGATAGCCCTTGATGTAAAAGATACGAGAAATGTAAAAGGATATATATTATCAGACGGACTTACAAAGGAAGATGTAAAAAAAGAAGAAGCTAAAGAAAACAGCGGCAGTATATCAATTAATACAGAAAAAGGAATAAACATAACAGGTACTCTTGATAATAGAGAAGGAGTAATAAGAGGAAGAGAAATAACAGTAGGAGGAAATCTTACAGGAAACTCCAAAGGAAAGATAGACTCTATAGGAGCCTTAACTTTAACCGGAAAAATAATAGATAATAAAAATGGGATAATAAAAGGAAACATAAAGAAAATAAATGCGGATAAGCT
>NZ_RQYW01000122.1 GCF_003932895.1 Leptotrichia sp. OH3620_COT-345
GTAAGGGCTTAAAGAGGGCAAAACATAAAGAAGATTACATTAATGGAGGATTTGGAGCATATAATGCGGGAATGAATATGGCGAGTGCATTAGGGGGAAATGTACTAAGTTCTACTATGTCCTTAAATTACAGCCAAAATAAAAATAAATACCATAGAGAAGAAAGTATATCGATAGGAAGTAATTTACAAGTAGGAAAAGGAGTGGAGTATAATGGAGAAAACCTTCATACAAGAGGACTTAATATATTAAATGAAGGAGATACGGTATACAACATAACAGGACAAATATTAAAAGAAGCAGGTAAAAGTATAATAAAAGAAAGCTCAAGTAACAAAGGATTCGGGTTGTCAGTCAGCCACAATACTTTTGATACGGCAGGACAGGTGCAGAATGTATTAAAACCTTCAAGCAGAACAATAACTCCAAGTGTAAACAGAGGAAAGGGAGAAATGACATC
>NZ_RQYW01000123.1 GCF_003932895.1 Leptotrichia sp. OH3620_COT-345
TTGGAAGATATAAATAAGAACAGAAATATAGGAATAAATGTAAATATAACACCGGGAGTAGTTGATGTATACAGAAACGGCAAGCTTACGGGAGAAGCCAAAGGTGGAGTTTCTTATAGTACGAGAGTGAATTTCAGTGAAAAGGATTATGTGGCCAAAGTTAGAACAACGATAGGAAAAAATGTAAAAGCATTAATAGACGGTAAGTTAGAAGGATTTAAAGAAATAAACAGAGATATAAATAACAGAATTCAAGTAATAAAAGATACGGAGATAAAGCCTATAGATATAGATTTAGGAACAGAATATTGGGCAACGGATTATGCAAGGGAGAAAACGGAAGGAGACTTTATAAAAGCCGGAAATAAAGTAGAAAGAGTATCTGAAATATTAAAGGCAGTAATTGAAAATAAAGGAAAATCTTTACCGTTATACTATAAAGACAGACTTGCTTA
>NZ_RQYW01000124.1 GCF_003932895.1 Leptotrichia sp. OH3620_COT-345
GGGGACTTAGTAGGCATAGATGTATCACAGGGACATATAGGGATAGGAGAAAGAGGAGTAGATGCATTAAGTTTAAGTGACCTTGAACTGTTAAGTAAAACAATAGACATAGCGGGCATAATAAAGGCGTCAAAAGAGACAAGAGTACTCATATCAACAGGGGGACAGAGGTATGAGTACAGGACAAAGGAAGTAAAAAGTAAAGGAGAGACATATAAAGGGATAGCCGTAGATGGAAAAGCTACAGGGAGTATGTATGCGGGTAAGATAGATATAATAAGTAATGATAAAGGAGCGGGAGTAAATACAAAAGGGGAATTGGTGAGTGTAGATGATATAACGTTGACTGCAAGCGGAGATATAACGACGAATAAGATAAATGCAGGAAAAGCTGTAGTATACAAGACACCAAAGAAAGTAAAAGTAAAGGGGACGGTATCGGCAGGTCATAAAGT
>NZ_RQYW01000125.1 GCF_003932895.1 Leptotrichia sp. OH3620_COT-345
TTGGAAGATATAAATAAGAACAGAAATATAGGAATAAATGTAAATATAACACCGGGAGTAGTTGATGTATACAGAAACGGCAAGCTTACGGGAGAAGCTAAAGGAGGAGTTTCCTATAATACGAGAGTGAATTTCAGTGAAAAGGATTATGTAGCCAAAGTTAGAACAACGATAGGAGAAAATGTAAAAGCATTAATAGACGGTAAGTTAGAAGGATTTAAAGAAATAAACAGAGATATAAATAACAGAATTCAGGTAATAAAAGATGCGGAGATAAAGCCTATAGATATAGATTTAGGAACAGAATATTGGGCAACGGATTATGCAAGGGAGAAAACGGAAGGAGACTTTGTAAAGGCCGGAAATAAAGTAGAAAGAGTATCTGAAATATTAAAGGCAGTAATTGAAAATAAAGGAAAATCTTTACCGTTATACTATAAAGACAGACTTGCTTA
>NZ_RQYW01000126.1 GCF_003932895.1 Leptotrichia sp. OH3620_COT-345
CTCTCAAACTGTCTTCCATAAAAACTTGCATAATCTTCTGAATCCTTTAAACCGTTTTCTCTTCTATGATATAAATGTCTTCCCTCTTCTGAAAGTACTCCTATTGCCTTTGCATAATCTCCTATATTATCTGCTATTATTACTACCTTTCCGTTACCTACATGATATGCTCTCCCTCTTATCCCATCTGCTCCTATTATTTCCTTTATGTTAGGGTCTTTTGAACTTATCACTTGAACATCATCTACTATCATACCTGATGCCTGTTCTACAACTTCTTTAGCTTTTTCCTTATCTATAAAACTACTGAATTCTTTCCCGCTTCTTTCAAGCCTGTCTCTCTCTTCTTCATAAGCAAGTCTGTCTTTATAGTATAACGGTAAAGATTTTCCTTTATTTTCAATTACTGCCTTTAATATTTCAGATACTCTTTCTACTTTATTTCCGGC
>NZ_RQYW01000127.1 GCF_003932895.1 Leptotrichia sp. OH3620_COT-345
AATAACAGATATTCTTCAAGCGGAAAAAGTACGGGAATAAATGCAGGAGCAACAGTAGGCTATGGGCATAAGTTACAGACAACGGGAAATGGTGGAAGTATATCGTTTAATAAAAGCAATATGAATACAACAGAAACTATTCATCATAACGGAAGTTTCCTTAATGTAAATGAAGTCCACAATAATACAAAGAATATGAAGTTAAAAGGTTTTAATCAGGAAGGCGGAACGATAACAGGAAACATAAAAAACCTTGAGCTTGTATCAGTTCAGAACACAAGTACAACAACGGGAAGCAGTAGTGGAATAAATGTAGGAGTAAGTTCAACGGGAATGCCCAATTCCATAGGATTAAGCGGAAGTAAGACAAATGGAAGCAGAGCCTTTGTAGATAATCAGACAACATTTATAGTGGGAGACGGAAGTAATCTTACAAT
>NZ_RQYW01000128.1 GCF_003932895.1 Leptotrichia sp. OH3620_COT-345
TTAAGGAGTTTGAAGAAGAATATTATGGATTTATTCCAGGAGAGGGGGCATTAGGAGATGATATAGGATACAGATATACAGATAACTTATTTATTATGTTAGATTTTGGATTAAAACCTTATGTACTGAATAATCTATTATATGATAAATCGAAAGGAAACGATTTTGAAAAAATAGAAAAAATATTTGATAAATTAGGTTATAGAATAAAACTTAGGCTTGGAAATCTTTGGTTATGTGAAGAAATAGATGAAGATATAGGGGGGGGAGGGGGGTTAAATTTTGTAAAAGATGAGAAATGTAATGAAGAAATTCGTGATAAAATAACACAAAGGAGAATAAGAATAGGGATAAAGAAATATATGGAAAAATTCAAAGAGTATTTCAGTGTTGAAAGAGAACTTGAGACAATAGATTGGGAAGAATATATGAAATTT
>NZ_RQYW01000129.1 GCF_003932895.1 Leptotrichia sp. OH3620_COT-345
TATGGATTAAAACTTCTTTTAGCCCTTCTACACTTCTTCCCGCTTCCTCAAATATATCCTTTGCTTTTCCTCTTCCTGCTTTTGTTAACCAATATTCCGTCCCTAAATCCACATTTATAGCTCTTATTTCTCTTCCCTCAAACTCCCCTTTTTGTCTATTTATATCTCTATTTACATCTGATATATCCTGATTTATCTTTACATTACTTCCTATTGTAGAAAGTACTTCTCTACTCTTATCTTTTTCACCATAGTTTACACCTACTTTGTATACCCCTCCATGTCCTTTAAGTACTATGCCTGTCTTTTCATCATATTTTTCTTTACCTTTTTCATCTCTTACCTTATATTCTGTATTAGGGTATACCGTTACATTTATTCCTATATTTTTACTCTTATCTATATCATGTAAATCATGTTTTTCATATCCCTGTCC
>NZ_RQYW01000130.1 GCF_003932895.1 Leptotrichia sp. OH3620_COT-345
CCTCCTTTCTTTAACTATATGTATTATTATATCAAAAAAGCTCTAAGCTGTCAAGCCTAAAGTTTTTATTCTTAATATTATTGTTCTTTCAATTTATTCTTGAACCAAATGATTCGTTCTTTGAACCAAGCGTCAACTCCTTCAGGACGTAGCCATTTACCTTGTTTAACTCCATTCTTTTCCATGAACTCAATCACTTTAGTTGGAGTTTCTGGTTCGTCCCACATATTATATTTTGCTGAATGGTATTTACTAAACATTTCAAGCGTTTCGATGTAGCTATCTTTCAGAAGTTCCGTGTCAAGCAATTTTTGGGCTTTCTCAGCACGTTTAGCAAGTCGTTCGTTAACTTGTTCCAGTTGTTCCTTTTGTCGCTGTAAGCTCAAATTATGGTTAATATAAGCAATTTGCTGTGCATGTCGTCCAAGTTTGCCT
>NZ_RQYW01000131.1 GCF_003932895.1 Leptotrichia sp. OH3620_COT-345
TCTCCTCTGTCATTTATTGATTCTTTTATTGCTGTCCCTATATCCTTTATTTCCTGTTTTGCTTTATCCAAATCCTCTTTTAATCTTGAAGGATTTGTCAGGTAATCTATTGTCTGTCCTTCTATATTTATATTTGTACTGTTGTGAGTATCCTTCGTTATTTCATTGGCTTTTGTAATATCTCTGTTAATAGGGGCTCCTGTTGCATTTCCTATTTCTATGTCACCTAATACCGTATTTCTTGATATGCCTTCTTTATCACGTTTTTCCTGATTTATCCCTATTCCGCCTATAGGATTCTTTCCTGCCTTTAGGTTTATTGAACCGCCTGTTGTTGTCAGTGTATCATGATTTTCTATATCTTTTCCTACATATTCATTTATTTTTACTTTACTGTTGCCTTCTTTGCCTATTATTGATCCTGT
>NZ_RQYW01000132.1 GCF_003932895.1 Leptotrichia sp. OH3620_COT-345
TCTCCTCTGTCATTTATTGATTCTTTTATTGCTGTCCCTATATCCTTTATTTCCTGTTTTGCTTTATCCAAATCCTCTTTTAATCTTGAAGGATTTGTTAGGTAATCTATTGTCTGACCTTCTATATTTATATTTGTACTGTTGTGAGTATCCTTCGTTATTTCATTGGCTTTGCTTCTATCTCTATTTATAGGGCTTCCTGTTGTACTTCCTATTTCTATGTCACCTAATACCGTATTTCTTGATATGCCTTCCTTATCACGTTTTTCCTGATTTATCCCTATTCCGCCTATAGGATTCTTTCCTGCCTGTAGGTTTATTGAACCTCCTGTTGTTGTCAGTGTATCATGATTTTCTATATCTTTTCCTACATATTCATTTATTTTTACTTTACTGTTGCCTTCTTTGCCTATTATTGATCCTGT
>NZ_RQYW01000133.1 GCF_003932895.1 Leptotrichia sp. OH3620_COT-345
AGGGTTGATAGAAAAGAAAAATTTATAAAAAATAATTTTTAAATAAAAAACAGGAGATGATTCAAATGAAAGAATTTTTATTACAAATTGTAAATGGAGCAGGACAAAATGCACTAAATTTAATAGGAGTAACAGTTGGAACTTATCTAATAGCTTTTTTAAGTAAACGATTTGTTAAATTTTACAAATTTTTAATAGAAAGGAAGATTACTAAGTTAATAACTAAATATATTCCTGCCGGCATAGCCTATGGAGAAATTCTTAAAGGTACTAAACCAAATTCGGAAGTTTTATTCCAGGCGATACTAAGAGTACAAAATTTAGTACTAAAAGTTTTTCCTGAAAAACAAAGACCTATGATAGCTAAAATGCTTGATCCAAAAAAAATAGCGGATGGAATTGAAAGGGCTCTGAATGAG
>NZ_RQYW01000134.1 GCF_003932895.1 Leptotrichia sp. OH3620_COT-345
TTTTTTCTTATTGTATTTGCTGTTCTATATTCTCTAAATTTATTATAGATTTCTTCTGAGATTAATGCACTTTCGTAAACATAAGTTCCATGTGGGTTACTTATTAACCCTTTTATTATTTTTTCTTGCTTTTTTAGAGTATCTTCATTTAAATTATAACTATCAATTATTTTTTGCTTTTCAATATCAGTCACCACATTAGAATACAAATAATCAGGTTTTCCTATTTTCTTACTGTCAGGTAGTACAGGGATAAATAAGCCCGGCATTAACTGTTCTCTTAATGCTGCCTTCCCTATAGGTAAATGTCCCGTCTTATCTTTCCAGCTATGCTCTTTTACTTTACCTATGTTCGATATATTTACAAGTCTTGACTCTCCTGATAAACTGAACAGCTTATTTGTATTAGCTACA
>NZ_RQYW01000135.1 GCF_003932895.1 Leptotrichia sp. OH3620_COT-345
AAACTATATGACTTAGATCAGAGCTTAAAGATAAACTTGGCAATAAACGGACCTGCACTACTTGATAAAAGTCCTTATTTATTAGAAGCGAAAGATAAGTATAATAAAGAAGAATTATTAAAAGATTATACTAATGGAAAGTATACAGATAAAGGTTTATCAAATAGTCCAAAACTAAATACAAATGTATTGCCATATGAAAGGAAAGAAAATATAGGAGTATCGGATATAAACAGCTATTTAAGAAATTTAAGAATGGGAGTTGAAAGATAATGAAAAAGATAATAATGATGATAATTATAGGAACAATGTTAAATTCTTGTGGAATGTTACGATATGGAATTGAAAAGACCAACTTTGAAATAGAAAGTGATAAGCATGAAGTTTTACTGAAAAGAAAGGATGGACCTTC
>NZ_RQYW01000136.1 GCF_003932895.1 Leptotrichia sp. OH3620_COT-345
ACAGACACCGGGAGCGCCAATCCATCCAGATGAACCAGATGGACCAAAGTGGCCAACTCGCACCAACTATGATAAGACGGTCCATGAGACCGTCAGTTATGTTGATCAGACTGGACACGTAGTGGCCAAGCCGCACACTGATTCTGTCAACTTCACACGAACCGTCGTTGTCGATAACGTTACTGGTGAAGTGATTACGAGTGGTGCTGGAACAACCGCCTGGACAGCGACAAATGGTGATACAACCTTTGATGCCGTTGTTAGTCCAGTGGTGTCGGGATCTGTAGCTGATAAAGCGCAGACAGCTGTCGTAACTGACCTGAATGCCGATTCAGCAGATGTTAATGAGACCGTGACATACACGAAAGTCGGATCATTGGTACCAAGCTCAAGTGATGGGAACTTCCCTAG
>NZ_RQYW01000137.1 GCF_003932895.1 Leptotrichia sp. OH3620_COT-345
CTGCTAAAAGAGATAAAACCAGCACGAAAAACGAATGCACAAGCGGAAGGAATCATAGAAAATGTAAAGATGAAAGCACATGAGATATTACAAAGAGCTAGGGAAATAGAGGAAAATGCAAAACGAAAAAGTTTGAATGAAATCATGAATGATGTAAAGAACCGCAAGGAACTAGACCGAATACATGATATTTTGCGTAGCAATCCCGAACTTCTAAAGGCTTTTAGAGAAGCCGAAAGCGAGATAAACGAGGCGAAAAGAAGAACGATTAGTAATGATTTAGAACGATAAAAGGGTGACTATGATTAGTCACCCTTTTATTCCTTATCTTCCTCGATGATGTAAGAGCGAGGTTCTCTCCCAATGTTTTGTACAAAAAAAATAGTACAAAAGAACTGAGA
>NZ_RQYW01000138.1 GCF_003932895.1 Leptotrichia sp. OH3620_COT-345
ATACATACCAACTTAGACGGAACAGACGATAAAGTTTGGGACGTAACAAATGGAAAAGTTAGATTTTACCAGCCCTCTAATTTAGGGTTACAATCAACTAATAACATCTGGCAAAGTAATGGTATTGGAATAATGGGAAAACGCTCAATTACTCAACCACAAATAGAGTTTAAGCTAGAAACGTTTGGAGAAAGTTTAGAAGAAAATTATCAATTAATGAAAGACTTCGTAAACGATATTCTTAGCAAAAAATTCGTTACACTTGAATATCAAACAGAAATTTTTCAGGTGTATGCTGATTTAGCTTTAGCAGATGTCACAAAGACAGAGGGTTACGGTAAGAACGGAACTTTCAGCGAAAAGATAACTTTCGATGTAGTTACAAAGTGGTATACCT
>NZ_RQYW01000139.1 GCF_003932895.1 Leptotrichia sp. OH3620_COT-345
ATTATATACATTTATCGCTTTTATGGAAATTCCCTTACCTTCTATTCTTCCCCCGTCTTTATTTACAACATCTCCTTTTTCTGCCTTTATTAATATATTCCCCTCACTCATTATAGCCGAATCTTCCGTATATATATTTAATACTTTCTCTGTTATCTTTTCTGTTTTCCCTCTCTTGTTTTTTCTTCCAATTCCTCCGAATCTTTTCCCTCTATAGCCTGTTTCCTCTACTCCTACCGCTACTTCTCTTATTACTTCTTTTATATTCGCTTCCGATATTCCTACATTCTCAATTCTTCCGTTTCGTACTTCTCCATATATATCTCCTTTGGATTTTATTTCTCCTACATTATTTCTTATCAGTGTTTCCGCTATTAATACAAGGTTCCCTT
>NZ_RQYW01000140.1 GCF_003932895.1 Leptotrichia sp. OH3620_COT-345
AATAAAGGTATAAGAAATATAGGAGGGGTAATAAGAGGAAGTGAAATAACTAAAGTAACATCGGAAAAAGGAAAAGTATTAAATGAAAGCACAATAAGCTCAGATACATTGACAAGAACAGTAAGAACAGGAGGAGGTTTTCTAAGAAGTATACCTAAAACATATACAGAAGTATACGGAATAACGGAAAGTATACGAAATATAGGAAAGGTAGAAGGAGAAGGTTTAGTCTATGTAGAAGGAAAAGAAATAGAAAATATAGCGGGGAATATAAGGGGGAGAAGTGGTACATTACTAAAAAGTACGGAAAAAGATATAGTAGATAAAACAATAACATTAAGAGATGAAAGACAGGGAGTAAGTGAAACGGTAACAGTCACAAAACA
>NZ_RQYW01000141.1 GCF_003932895.1 Leptotrichia sp. OH3620_COT-345
GGTTTTACAAACTTATGTTCTTTTAAATACGCTTCTATATTATCCAGTCTGTCCGTATTGTAATTTATCAGTTTTGCATTTGTACATGATATCATTAACGCTCCCAGTCCTAATCCTATTAATACTTTTTTCATATTCTTATCACATCATATAACTTATATATTATATGCTCCCTTCTCTAAATTTTAAATTCCGCTTTCCCGGATTTTACAACTTCTTTTCAAAGTCCTCTTTTAACTTTTCTTTCTGATTTTCAAAATATGATTACTGTAACTTATTTTGTATACCTTCAAGTCTTTGTTCCATTTTTTCAAGTGCTTCATTTGTCTTGTGGAATGTTTCTATATTGCCGTTTATTTCTTCCACTCTTTTCTTTATTCT
>NZ_RQYW01000142.1 GCF_003932895.1 Leptotrichia sp. OH3620_COT-345
AGAATAAAGAAAAGAGTGGAAGAAATAAACGGCAATATAGAAACATTCCACAAGACAAATGAAGCACTTGAAAAAATGGAACAAAGACTTGAAGGTATTCAGAATAAGTTACAGTAATTTTAAGAAAATACAATTAAACAGTAAAATTAACAATTTATGAAAAGACTAATAAGGAAAGAATTAAAAAATTGCTAAATTAATAATTAATATTTCAAGCTTTTATAAATAGAAAATAAATTTTAAGAAAGGAAAATGTAATCTGTCGGAATAGATTACATTTAAGGTGATAAGAATATGAAAAAGGTGTTAATAGGATTAGGACTGGGAGCGTTAATGATATCATGTACAAATGCAAAACTGGTAAATTACAATACGGACAGA
>NZ_RQYW01000143.1 GCF_003932895.1 Leptotrichia sp. OH3620_COT-345
TTTTCTTTACGCTCATTCTCATATTTTTTTCGTTGAAATAATTTGAATGTTGGGGGATTTTTCTTTCTATTTAGTTACAAGTATTTTTAAAGCCGTTTGCTTTTATTATCTTTTGAGCTATTTTACTTATTAAAACATTGCTTTTATCATAGAAAAAACCATATGTTAAGTTTTTTTCTATTTTTTTTATACAATGAATATTTTTTGAAAAAGTTATTGGTATTCCATAACCTGTTTTTTCATCTACTATATTTCCAAGTTTTGGGTTTATTCTTGTATTTTCAGGTATCAGTAATGTTGTTTCTCCAAATTGTACTCTCTTATTTATTGATCTTACTGATATATCTTTTATTGCTTCCTCTACTATTTTTTCATC
>NZ_RQYW01000144.1 GCF_003932895.1 Leptotrichia sp. OH3620_COT-345
ACTTGTTATCGGCATTGAATAATTATTTTCCTTTAGCCACTTACTCGGATTTTCATTATACTTTGCTTTCTCCTCTTCACTTACTAATTTCGGTAATGCCAACACTCCTCCGGCTTCTTCTCTTAATATGGATTTCACTATCGGCATATTGGCTATTGCTTTACTGTCTTTCCAGTTCTTTTTCATCCTTTCTATATCTTCCACCTTTACTCCCAATACCGGTCTTCTTTCTCCTACCAAGCCTTTCCATTTACCATTACTCCCTACAAAATCAGGTTCATTTATTGCCGCTCCTATTACATTTACTCCCAATCCATTTTCAAAACGTTCAAAGCCTATTTTTACTACCGGAGTCCCGTACATTCTTACTTTAA
>NZ_RQYW01000145.1 GCF_003932895.1 Leptotrichia sp. OH3620_COT-345
AATAATAAAGGAGACAAGTAATATAAGAGGGGAAATATCAGGCAATGAAGGTATAAAGCTGATAGGTGAAAAACTTAATAACCTTACGGGAGTAATAAGAAGTAACGGTAAAATAGATACGGATATAAAACATACATTAAACAGACAGGGCTTTATCCTTTCAGACGGCATAACAAAAGAAGAAGCAGAAAAATGGCAAGTACAAGAGAAAGTAAGTGAAAAGAAAGAAGACAAGAAACAGGAAGAAGAAAAGAAAGAGCAAACAACAGGAGTAATATTAAAAGGGGAAAGACTTGATAATGTAAAAGGAATAATAGCAAGTTTAGGACAGACGACATTAAATATAGGAGGATTATCAAATAAGGAAGGTAAA
>NZ_RQYW01000146.1 GCF_003932895.1 Leptotrichia sp. OH3620_COT-345
ATCCAATGGACTTTGGCAGTACAAGCGACTGAGTCAGATATTTATTTGAATGGCGGTAAAAAAGTCCCTGCTATTGAGTACGAAATTTGGGGAGAACAAGCAAAAGATTTCGTCAAGAAAATGGAAAGTGGTTTATTCATTATGCAACCTGATACAGTTCTAGCTGGTGGAATTACACTCGTAGCTCCTGTTATTCCTAATGTGACTACTGCTACAAAGGGTCATAATGACGGAAGAATCGTAGTGCCTGCCACTTTGAAAGATTCTAATGGTGGAACTGTAAAAGTAACATCAGTGATTAATGACGCAAATGGAAAAGTAGCAACAAACGGACAACTTGCTCCAGGTGCCTATAACGTAAAGTTCTCCGC
>NZ_RQYW01000147.1 GCF_003932895.1 Leptotrichia sp. OH3620_COT-345
TGGAGTTCATGGCAATTTGGAATGAACTATTTTTACAGTAACTGGAGAGGAGCATATAAAGGAAGAGGAGATAAAAAAGAAAAATATCCTTATGAGGGAATACTTGAAAGAGATTCCAATGAAATGAACAGATATATTTCACTGGACAGTCAGTTTTACGGTTCGGCACTGGCTTTATCGACTAATCCGAGATCGGCTGCAACGAATGCAAGACGTGGGATAACTAATTATGGGATAGCAAGTACTGAACTTGTAAAAGAGCCTATAGTGGAACTTGAATTAAGTGCAGGAATAAGACCGAAAGTAGTAAATAAGGCGGATTTAAATTTAGTACCTAAAGCTGCAAATGTACCTACTTTACCTGATCCTGT
>NZ_RQYW01000148.1 GCF_003932895.1 Leptotrichia sp. OH3620_COT-345
CTTATTACCCCTCCTATATTTCTTATACCTTTATTTCCTTCTACTAATACTTCTTTTCCTTCTATTTTCCCTATATTATTTCCTATACTTGCATTTATTCCTTTACCTGTCAGCTCAATATATGTCGTCCCCTGACCGGGTGCTCCTATTTGCGATGTATTCAAAAGTGAGCCCGCCTTTATTGTCGTGCTTTGGGTTCCTATTATACTTGACGGATTTAATACCATTCCCGCTTTTCTGTTATCTGTAAGTGTGCCGTCTTCTCTTCTGTAGGTTCCTTTTAAATATTCTTCCGTCCCGTTTACTACTTTCCCCGATACTTGTATATATACATCGGAGCCTTTTATCCTTCCTCCCGGTGCCAATATCA
>NZ_RQYW01000149.1 GCF_003932895.1 Leptotrichia sp. OH3620_COT-345
AGCAAGGAATTAGGCTATGAAGTAGGGATTTTGAACGAAGCGACAAAAGATGGAAACAAAAGCATTACAGAGCTGAAAAGAGGAACGGCAAAAGGAGAATTAGATAATATCATCGAGAAAGCCCGAAATTTGACCGAGAAAGCAAAAAACTTGGAAGATGGTATAAAAGTAGCCTCGGAGCAAAAAAAAACCTTACAGGGCGAATTAGAGGGCTTAGAAGAGCAATTAAAGGGAGTGCAGAAAGATTTGCTAACAGCAAAGCAAGTAAAGGATGTACCTCATACGCAAGCTTTGTTCGGAGATAAGCAAGTAGTGGCTACAAGTGATTTTAATGCATTATGCAGGACTGCTGCAATGGCAGAAGCACTG
>NZ_RQYW01000150.1 GCF_003932895.1 Leptotrichia sp. OH3620_COT-345
AGTCCGAACCAGTTAGTTCTAAGTATCTAATTGCATGTTTTAAAATCATTTACAGTCCTTTCAGCTCATTAAATTTCTTTCTGCCATAATTCGACAAGTTCTTTAAGCCCTTTACCGTCAGTATCGAACTCGAAGCTAGAACGGAAGTCAGAGAAGTCACTTTTAGCTTTTACAATGTTATCTTGAAAAAGAGCCAAGTATAGACCATATTGAACGAACTCCATTAGGTCAGTAATTTCTCCGTCTTCTTTTTTAAGTTCTGTATCCATTGCCTTTTGTTGTTGGAAAAGGTCTTTACCTGTAATCATTTTAAATTTACGTGCTGTACTCAATTGTTTTGCCATTTTATTTTATATTCCTTTACTT
>NZ_RQYW01000151.1 GCF_003932895.1 Leptotrichia sp. OH3620_COT-345
AAAGAATATCAGAATGGTATATGAATCCAGAGGATATGAAAGAAGTAACGGGAGAATCACTAGAAGAATATAAGAGAAGAAATTATAAAAAATAGAAAAGAAAGGTAATAAAAATGAAAAGACTAATGTTGATAGTAATAATGCTAATGGCAGTGTTAAGTTGTGCTTCATTTATGGCAGATTTGGAGAAAAGTCAAAAACGTTGGAAAGAAAGAGGACACGGTTGTTATCGAGACCCTTATAGTAAAAGTGGTCATATAGTTTGTGGCTATAGAAGATAAGAAGTTAGTTGAATAAATTAAGCTTTTGATAGATATATAAAGAAAACAAATCCAACATTCAAATTATTTCAACGAAAAA
>NZ_RQYW01000152.1 GCF_003932895.1 Leptotrichia sp. OH3620_COT-345
ACGACATTAAATATAGGAGGATTATCAAATAAGGAAGGTAAAATAGTATCACGAGGTGTAGTGGAATTAACTACGCCTAATGAGTACGAATATGAAGGTCTTGTAGAAGGAGATTATGTAACTACATTAAAAGGGAAAAAGGTAACGGTAAATGAAAAAATAAATAGAAATAATACTCTTGAGCTGATAGGCGAAAAGGGAATAAACTTAAAAGAAGATATAGTATCGAGAATATTAAGTATAGATACAAAAGAGGAATTAGAAAATAAGAAAGAAATAAAAGGACTTGATACATTATCGGTAAGGGCAAAAAATATAGAAAATGAAGGTCGACTTTTAAGTGATAAAAACCTTTATGT
>NZ_RQYW01000153.1 GCF_003932895.1 Leptotrichia sp. OH3620_COT-345
GCGCTCCTTCAGGAAAGACGATTAAAAAAAGCCCATCTGCCTTATGAAAAGCGTGTGATGGACTTTGATTTTCAGTTTCAACCGAAAATTAATAAAGCAGAGATTTTAGATTTACATACCTTACGTTTTTTAGATAAGCATGAGAATCTTCTCTTCATTGGCAATAGTGGCGTAGGTAAGACATATTTAGCTATTTCTATCACTTTAGAAGCCCTAGAGAAAGGTTATAGCTCTTACTTTTGTATGAGTACTGAATTAGTGGACCGTTTATTAAGAGCCAATCAAAAAGGAACTTTAGAGCGAGTATTAAAACAGTATGCCAATTATGATGTACTTGTTATTGATGAAGTGGGTTATC
>NZ_RQYW01000154.1 GCF_003932895.1 Leptotrichia sp. OH3620_COT-345
AAAGTCGACCTTCATTTTCTATATTTTTTGCCCTTACCGATAATGTATCAAGTCCTTTTATTTCTTTCTTATTTTCCAAGTTTGATTTTGTATCTATATTTAATATTCTTGATACTATATCTTCTTTTAAGTTTATTCCCTTTTCGCCTATCAGCTCAAGGGTATTGTTTCTGTTTATCTTTTCATTTACCGTTACCTTTTTCTCTTTTAATGTAGTTACATAATCTCCTTCTACAAGACCTTCATATACGTACTCATTAGGCGTAGTTAATTCCACTACACCTCGTGATACTATTTTACCTTCCTTATTTGATAATCCTCCTATATTTAATGTCGTCTGTCCTAAA
>NZ_RQYW01000155.1 GCF_003932895.1 Leptotrichia sp. OH3620_COT-345
AAATATAAGTCAATATAAATAGAGTTAAACGGCGGAGCCGTCCATCAGCTTCTTTGAACGGCGGGGGTGCAGGGGGAACACCCTGCAAAGAAACCTTGAACCGCAAGAAAGTAAGTGTAGTCGGCTTTTACAGTACAATGAGCGGAGCGTAATGAGGGGGCTGATGTTCTTCATCAGCTTCCTCGTTACGGCGAAGCCGTTGGACTGTAAAAGTGTCGGCAGTCAAGAGGGGAAAGCGGTAAGCGGACTGAGCGAAGCGAGGGAGCATTAAGGAGCGTACCCTTGACGGTCGGCAAGACGGAACGGAGAGTAAATCAAAAAAGTAGAGGATGTAGAAATGGGTAC
>NZ_RQYW01000156.1 GCF_003932895.1 Leptotrichia sp. OH3620_COT-345
ACTGCCACTCCTCTGTTCACTCCTATCGACAATCCCAAACTTGACAAGCTTCCATCAAACATCTTTCCTAATGCACTTTCCAGTACGTCTGCTATTGCCCCTCTTGTCGGGTTGTACACTTTCCCACACTTTTTGAAAAAAGTGTGCAAAAACTTCCCAACACAAATTATTTCATACTCAAAAATACTTCATTCACTAAAAAATCACAAACTCACTTCGTTCAAACAGTGATTTTTCTTTACGTTCATTCTCATATTTTTTTCGTTGAAATAATTTGAATGTTGGGGGATTTTTCTTTCTATTTAGTTACAAGTATTTTTAAAGCCATTTGCTTTTATTATC
>NZ_RQYW01000157.1 GCF_003932895.1 Leptotrichia sp. OH3620_COT-345
CCAAAATACTTAGCACATTGAGCCTTACAGCTGAAGTGTAGTTCTTCTTCCGTTGTAGGGTTATAAGCTACGACCTTTATAGCTTTTTGTGTTGCCATTGTTTAATCCCCTTTCTATAAAACAATATTATCAAATTACTTTATATTTGTCAAGAATTAACTTTAGACCTCTTCAATAAATTCCAAGTATCTTTCATCAATCGCTTTTATCTCTTCTTTCGTGAACTCTGATTTAAAGTTATTTCTTTCTTCTTTAAACCCTAGGAAGAGAAACTTATTCCCTAGCTCGTTTTTAAAAGAGTTTAAATATCCTTTTTTGTTGTTCATCAATTTAACATTGTAT
>NZ_RQYW01000158.1 GCF_003932895.1 Leptotrichia sp. OH3620_COT-345
GGTTACTCTGTTAAAGAAGTCAGCCAAGAGCTTGAGGTTCATGCCAATAGTCTTTATCGCTGGGTTCAAGAAGTTGAAGAATATGGAGAAAGTGCTTTTCCAGGCAATGGGACAGCCCTAGCTGATGCCCAACATAAGATTAAATTGTTAGAGAAAGAAAATCGTTATCTTCAGGAGGAACTTGAACTTCTAAAAAAGTTCCGGGTCTTCTTGAAGCGAAGCAAGTAAAACGTTTTGAATTTCTCTTGAAACATCATGGGAAGATAAAAATTAAGCATGCAGTAAAAGTTCTTAAGGTTTCTCGCTCAGGTTTCTATGAATACATGCATCGTCGTCC
>NZ_RQYW01000159.1 GCF_003932895.1 Leptotrichia sp. OH3620_COT-345
TTCATTTATTGCCGCTCCTATTACATTTACTCCCAATCCATTTTCAAAACGTTCAAAGCCTATTTTTACTACCGGAGTCCCGTACATTCTTACTTTAACATCTCCTAAACGTATCCCTTTATTTTTCAGTATGTTAAATGCTCCAAAACCTACTATATTCCCCTGACTGTAAAATGAAAAATCATAATTCTGTCTCTTATCTAACGAAGCATATGATACTGCTGCTCCTCTGTTCATTCCTATCGACAATCCCAAACTTGACAAGCTTCCATCAAACATCTTTCCTAATGCACTTTCCAGTACGTCTGCTATTGCTCCTCTTGTCGGATTATATA
>NZ_RQYW01000160.1 GCF_003932895.1 Leptotrichia sp. OH3620_COT-345
AACCCAATTAAAATTTTAAAACAAGATATGAAATAATATAAGAAAAAATAAATGTATAAAAAAAACAGTAAAGTAATGTTGCATTAAAATAATTCTAACACATAATATTAACATCTTAAAATAATATATATATACTAAAAAATGGCGTCCCCGGTTGGACTCGAACCAACGACCCTTTGGTTAACAGCCAAATGCTCTAACCGACTGAGCTACGGAGACACACATATATCTAGAAAAAAGTTTGGCGATTACCGATTTTCCCTAGATGAACTCTAAGTATCTTAGGCGTAAACAGACTTAACTGCCGGGTTCGAAATGTAACCGGGTGTAT
>NZ_RQYW01000161.1 GCF_003932895.1 Leptotrichia sp. OH3620_COT-345
ATATATACAAGTATCGGGGAAAGTAGTAAACGGGACGGAAGAATATTTAAAAGGAACCCACAGAAGAGAAGACGGCACACTTACAGATAACAGAAAAGCGGGAATGGTATTAAATCCGTCAAGTATAATAGGAACTCAAAGCACGACAATAAAGGCGGGCTCACTTTTGAATACATCACAAATAGGAGTACCGAGACAGGGAACGACATATATTGAAGCAACAGGAAAAGGTATAAATGCAAGTATAGGAAATAATATAGGGAAAATAGAAGGAAAAGAAGTATTAGTAGAAGGAAATAAAGGTATAAGAAATATAGGAGGGGTAATAAG
>NZ_RQYW01000162.1 GCF_003932895.1 Leptotrichia sp. OH3620_COT-345
CAGCTTGAAGCTGAAGTGGAAGATTTGAAATCAAAAGAGCAGGGAAAGGAGAAAGTATTTGAGAAACTGAAAAAAGATTCGGAAGTAAGATGGCATAGGGATAAATACAAAAAAGTACTTAATAATTATGACACATATTATAAAAATATAGCAAAGATGATAAGAGAAAAAGAACAGAAGATAAGTGAACTTGAAGCGATGTTATCGGTAATGAATTAAAATTTTAGACTTTTTTGAAAAAAGTTTGGGAAAAAATTTTTATATTTTATAAAGTATTCATAATACATTTATTATGACTTTAAAATATTAAAATTTAATATGTTGTGTA
>NZ_RQYW01000163.1 GCF_003932895.1 Leptotrichia sp. OH3620_COT-345
AAGAATATTTAAAAGGAACCCACAGAAGAGAAGACGGCACACTTACAGATAACAGAAAAGTGGGAATGGTATTAAATCCGTCAAGTATAATAGGAACTCAAAGCACGACAATAAAGGCGGGCTCACTTTTGAATACATCGCAAATAGGAGCACCCGGTCAGGGGACGACATATATTGAGTTGACAGGTAAAGGAATAAATGCAAGTATAGGAAACAATGTAGGGAAAATAGAAGGAAAAGAAGTCCTTTTAGAAGGAAATAAAGGTGTAATAAATATAGGTGGAGAAATAAAAGGGAATGAAATAACGAAAGTAACATCAAAAGAAGG
>NZ_RQYW01000164.1 GCF_003932895.1 Leptotrichia sp. OH3620_COT-345
AAGAATATTTAAAAGGAACCCACAGAAGAGAAGACGGCACACTTACAGATAACAGAAAAGTGGGAATGGTATTAAATCCGTCAAGTATAATAGGAACTTAAAGCACGACAATAAAGGCGGGCTCACTTTTGAATACATCACAAATAGGAGTACCGGGACAGGGAACGACATATATTGAAGTAACAGGAAAAGGTATAAATGCAAGTATAGGAAACAATATAGGGAAACTGGAAGGAAAAGAAGTCCTTTTAGAAGGAAATAAAGGTGTAATAAATATAGGTGGAGAAATAAAAGGGAATGAAATAACGAAAGTAACATCAAAAGAAGG
>NZ_RQYW01000165.1 GCF_003932895.1 Leptotrichia sp. OH3620_COT-345
GCAATAGCAGACGTACTGGAAAGTGCATTAGGAAAGATGTTTGATGGAAGCTTGTCAAGTTTGGGATTGTCGATAGGAGTGAACAGAGGAGTGGCAGTATCATATGCTTCACTAGATAAGAAACAGAATTATGATTTTTCATTTTACAGTCAGGGGAATATAGTAGGTTTTGGAGCATTTAACATACTGAAAAATAAAGGGATACGTTTAGGAGATGGAAATGGAAGCTTTAAAGTAAGAATGTACGGGACTCCGGTAGTAAAAATAGGCTTTGAACGTTTTGAAAATGGATTGGGAGTAAATGTAATAGGAGCGGCAATAAATGAA
>NZ_RQYW01000166.1 GCF_003932895.1 Leptotrichia sp. OH3620_COT-345
TATGTATAGTAAGTTTGCAGTTTTTCAAATATAACAAACATTTTTGAGGATTAAAAAAATTTTACAGTCAATAACAGAAATATGAGGGTGACAATGAGCTCTCATGGAAAAGAAAAAAGCACACTTAAAATTATAAAAACTAACTTTAAAGCATGCCTTTTACTAAAATACTGATTTTTAAATAATAAGAGAGTGAGGACGGCAAAGTCCTCACAAATATGGTTTCAGACTATTAATAAATAGCTCTAAATCCTATTCCTCCTCTTACATTCTTTCCTTTTGTATCATATCCTGCATTAAATGTCACTCCGAATCTCTGGTTCTCA
>NZ_RQYW01000167.1 GCF_003932895.1 Leptotrichia sp. OH3620_COT-345
GACGCCGGAAGCACCTGCCAAGCACGTTGGAACCACCTGCTCAACTCGCCTGAACCACCTGCCGGACATGCCAAAATCACCTGCCGACTATGCCAGAACCACTTGGCGAACACTCCGGAATCACTTGCCGGGCATGCAGGAACCACCTCTCAGACATGCCAGAACCCCGTGCCAATGACCCCGGAAGCACCAGCCGAGCACGCCGGAACCACCTGCTCGACTCGCCAGAACCACCTGCCGATCACGCAAAAATCACCTGCCGGCTACGCCACAACCAGTTGGTGAACACTTTGGAATCACCTGCCAGGCTTGCTGGAACCACCTG
>NZ_RQYW01000168.1 GCF_003932895.1 Leptotrichia sp. OH3620_COT-345
CATATACATTTCAATATTCTCACAACCGATGTTGTCTAACCTTTTCGACAGTACTCAAAAATTTCAGATATTTTCTTTAAAAATATAGTTGAAAATTTAAAAGAAATAAGATATAATTTATTAAAATATTAAAAATTAAATTAATAAATATATATCCAAAAAGGAGATTCACTATGAAAAATGAATTTAATGTAAATTCGGTTAAACAATATTTTAAATATAAATTGTTCAGAAAAACGGTAGCTTTTGTAATGCTGCTGTTTTTTAATTTCAATATATTTTCCGAGGTAATACCTGATCCTGCAAGTATAGGGACA
>NZ_RQYW01000169.1 GCF_003932895.1 Leptotrichia sp. OH3620_COT-345
CTGTATGAAACTTTTGTTCATACTCAACTTTATTTGTTTCTTTGTTTATTGAGTATTTAAATGCTCTATCATACATAAAATTTAAGTAATCTGTGTGTAAATCTCCCAGAAGCGAATCATAATTGTCTCTTTTTTCTATTGTTTCTTTTGAAATTGCCTTACCTTTAGCTTTGCCTTTAGCTTTACCAACACGACATTTACGACCAGACTCTTTATATTTACATTTTGGGTTTTCTCCGTTACAATTAGAACAAAATTCTTGTTTAGGTCTAGCCATTTTTTTACCTCCTTTCTTGATGATAAATTAATTATATAC
>NZ_RQYW01000170.1 GCF_003932895.1 Leptotrichia sp. OH3620_COT-345
CCTGCTTCTTTTAATATCTGTCCTGTTATGTTGTATACCGTATCTCCCTCATTTAATATATTAAGTCCTCTTGTATGAAGGGTCTTTCCGTTATACTCCACCCCTCCTTTTACATGTAAATTACTTCCTACCGATATAATTTCTTCTCTATGATACGTACTTTTATTACTGCTCATATTTATTGAACCCGACATTCCTAGGGGATTTGTAAATACTCCCCCTAATGCACTCGCCATATTCATTCCCGCATTATATGCTCCAAATCCTCCATTAATGTAATCTTCTTTATGTTTTGCCCTCTTTAAGCCCTTAC
>NZ_RQYW01000171.1 GCF_003932895.1 Leptotrichia sp. OH3620_COT-345
AGCAAAAATGATAAGAGAAAAAGAACAGAAGATAAGTGAACTTGAAGCGATGTTATCGGTAATGAATTAAGATTTTGGAGTTTTTGAAAAAAGTTTGGAAAAAAATAATGACATAAAATTTTTATATTTTATAAAGTATTCACAATACTTTTATTATGACTTTTAATTATTAGAATTTAATATGTTGTTTAAAATTGAATTATTAGAGAATATTTATTTAAGGAGGAAAAATGAAAAAGACGGTAATAGCGGGAATACTTGCAATAAGTGCATTGGTCATGGCGGATAGTGCAAAAGATGTATTAAGAAAAG
>NZ_RQYW01000172.1 GCF_003932895.1 Leptotrichia sp. OH3620_COT-345
TTTTTTCTTATTGTATTTGCTGTTCTATATTCTCTAAATTTATTATAGATTTCTTCTGAGATTAATGCACTTTCGTAAACATAAGTTCCATGTGGGTTGCTTACTAAATTTTTTATATCTTTTTTTGAAACAGTTTTGCCTTCCTCTATAGAATCCAAATAATTATCTTTTATTTTATTAATTTGATCACCTATCACCACATTAGAATGCAGATAATCAGGTTTTCCTATTTTCTTACTGTCAGGTAACACAGGGATAAACAAGCCCGGCATTAACTGTTCTCTTAATGCTGCCTTCCCTATAGGTAAAT
>NZ_RQYW01000173.1 GCF_003932895.1 Leptotrichia sp. OH3620_COT-345
AGAAAAGAAAATACAGGAGTGTCGGATATAAACAGTTATTTAAGAAATTTAAGAATAGGAGTTGAAAGATAATGAAAAAGATAATAATGATGATAATTATAGGAATAATATTAGGTTCTTGTGGTGAATTGAGATATGGAATCCAAAAAACTATTAATGAAGCTGAATTAGAAAGACAAGCTAAAATATTAAGAGAAAAAGAAGCAGGAGGCTCAGGAGAAAAAGATGAAAAAATAGTAGAGGAAGCAATAAAAGATATATCAGTAAGATCAATAAATAAGAGAGTACAATTTGGAGAAACAACATTACT
>NZ_RQYW01000174.1 GCF_003932895.1 Leptotrichia sp. OH3620_COT-345
TTTTTGGGTCAGTTGGGAGAAGGAAGATTAAGAACAACAATAGACAACATAGCAGGGAAAAGACTTGAGAAGGCAACGGACCAGACAGAAATAGGAAAGGCATTTGAAGATGCATATAAGGATTTAGGTTATAATGCAAAAGTAATATATACAGACCCGTCAAAAGCACCACAGTTAATAGATGAGAACGGTAATATCAAATCAGGCACGGCTTATGTAGGTAAAGACGGAGTGCATACGATAATAATAAATACGGAAGACCCGAAGAACAGTACACGTTCAGGGATAATAGGCACTATATCTGA
>NZ_RQYW01000175.1 GCF_003932895.1 Leptotrichia sp. OH3620_COT-345
TTAAGGTCATACGGAACTCCTATAAGAAGAAATACGCTATCAAGCTTTGAGAAGCCATTGGGAATACGATTTAAAGGGTCAGCATTGAACACACCTGATTTTGTAGCTAATACAAATAAGCTGTTCAGTTTATCGGGAGAGTCAAGGCTTGTAAATATATCGAATATAGATAAGGTAAAAGAGCATAGCTGGAAAGATAAAACAGGACATTTACCTATAGGGAAGGCAGCATTAAGAGAACAGTTAATGCCGGGCTTGTTTATCCCTGTGTTACCTGACAGTAAGAAAATAGGAAAACCTGA
>NZ_RQYW01000176.1 GCF_003932895.1 Leptotrichia sp. OH3620_COT-345
AATTTGGATATAAGAGAAGGGGACTTAGTAGGCATAGATGTATCACAGGGACATATAGGGATAGGAGAAAGAGGAGTAGATGCATTAAGTTTAAGTGATCTTGAACTGTTAAGTAAGACAATAGACATAGCGGGCATAATAAAGGCGTCAAAAGAGACAAGAGTACTCATATCAACAGGGGGACAGAGGTATGAGTATAGGACAAAGGAAGTAAAAAGTAAAGGAGAGACATATAAAGGGATAGCCGTAGACGGAAAAGCGGCAGGGAGTATGTATGCTGGTAAGATAGATATAAT
>NZ_RQYW01000177.1 GCF_003932895.1 Leptotrichia sp. OH3620_COT-345
TTTTCCGAGGTAATACCTGATCCTGCAAGTATAGGGACAAGAGTAACAAAGACGGCTTCGGGAATAGACCAAATAGATATAGCTTCGCCTAATAGAAATGGAACAAGCTACAATTCATTAAAAGAATTACAGGTAAGTGAACAGGGGCTGATACTGAACAATAATAAACATGTAGTAGTAAATACCCATATAGCAGGTTTGGTAGTAAGAAACAGAAATTTGGATAACGGAATAACTGCAAACTTAATCATAACGGAAGTGACAGGAAAGAATAAGAGTAATATAAACGGAAT
>NZ_RQYW01000178.1 GCF_003932895.1 Leptotrichia sp. OH3620_COT-345
AAATTTAGAGAATATAGAACAGCAAATACAATAAGAAAAAATGAAATATTGAATGAAGTACAGGAATTATATAATTTAGACCAAAGTATAAAGATAAATTTGGCAATAAACGGACCTGCACTACTTGACAAAAGCCCTTATTTATTAGAAGCGAAAGATAAGTATAACAAAGAAGAATTATTAAAAGATTATACAAATGGAAAGTATACAGATAAAGGTTTATCAAATAGTCCAAAACTAAATACAAATGTATTGCCATATGAAAGAAAAGAAAATACAGGAGTGTCGGATAT
>NZ_RQYW01000179.1 GCF_003932895.1 Leptotrichia sp. OH3620_COT-345
ACAACAGGAAATTTACATATGAAAGACGGGGACTTAGTAGGCATAGATGTATCACAGGGACATATAGGGATAGGAGAAAGAGGAGTAGATGCATTAAGTTTAAGTGACCTTGAACTTTTAAGTAAGACAATAGACTAAAAGCATCAAAAGAAACAAGAGTACTCATATCAACAGGGGGACAGAGGTATGAGTACAGGACAAAGGAAGTAAAAAGTAAAGGAGAGACATATAAAGGGATAGCCGTAGACGGAAAAGCGGCAGGGAGTATGTATGCTGGTAAGATAGATATAAT
>NZ_RQYW01000180.1 GCF_003932895.1 Leptotrichia sp. OH3620_COT-345
TCCCGTCTTTAATGAAGGATTATTTTTAAATTCTTCCAAATCATCATTCAAAGTTATTAAATCCAACTGAAAATCAGGTTGACTCGCTGTAAATGTTATATACGTTGCACCTGCTGTTATTATAGGAGCTATATCCCCCACATTCTCACCGAAATCAATATTACTGTAATCTTTTCCGTCTGACTTTGTTTTTATCGGAATGTCATTCTTTTTGTACTTATCTGTAAAGTATTCATTCGTTGCTCTCCCCGTACTTTCAAGTCCCTTTTCTTCTGTTCCCGTCTCCCGCT
>NZ_RQYW01000181.1 GCF_003932895.1 Leptotrichia sp. OH3620_COT-345
ACAACAGGAAATTTACATATGAAAGACGGGGACTTAGTAGGCATAGATGTATCACAGGGACATATAGGGATAGGAGAAAGAGGAGTAGATGCATTAAGCTTAAGTGACCTTGAACTGTTAAGTAAGACAATAGACATAGCGGGCATAATAAAGGCGTCAAAAGAGACAAGAGTACTCATATCATCAGGGGGACAGAGGTATGAGTATAGGACAAAGGAAGTAAAAAGTAAAGGAGAGACATATAAAGGGATAGCCGTAGATGGAAAAGCTGCAGGAAGTATGTATGC
>NZ_RQYW01000182.1 GCF_003932895.1 Leptotrichia sp. OH3620_COT-345
ATTCCGTTTATATTACTCTTATTCTTTCCTGTCACTTCCGTTATGATTAAGTTTGCAGTTATTCCGTTATCCAAATTTCTGTTTCTTACTACCAAACCCGCTATATGGGTATTTACTACTACATGTTTATTATTGTTTAGTATCAGCCCCTGTTCACTTACCTGTAATTCTTTTAATGAATTGTAGCTTGTTCCGTTTCTATTAGGCGAAGCTATATCTATTTGGTCTATTCCCGAAGCCGTCTTTGTTACTCTTGTCCCTATACTTGCAGGATCAGGTATTAC
>NZ_RQYW01000183.1 GCF_003932895.1 Leptotrichia sp. OH3620_COT-345
AATCCTTACAATCAACTTGAAATAGCAAATTCGTCCATAGAAAATGCCAATGTGATGAAAGGAACTAAAAATAAACAGGTAGCAATGGCACAGGAAAACGGTCTTGATACTTCGGGAGTAGGATATCAGGCTTCTAAAGTAACATTAACAAATGCTACCGGAGGAATTATAGAGCTTACGGGAGAAGAGTCTACCGGAATTTATGCAAAAAGAGGTCATATAGATAATGACGGAACAATAAGTGTAGGAAAGAAATCAACAGCTATTTATTTATTGGAAGATAA
>NZ_RQYW01000184.1 GCF_003932895.1 Leptotrichia sp. OH3620_COT-345
ATTTTTCTTCAGAAATTGCTGAAGGTCCATCCTTTCTTTTCAGTAAAACTTCATGCTTATCACTTTCTATTTCAAAGTTGGTCTTTTCAATTCCATATTGTAACATTCCACAAGAATTTAACATTGTTCCTATAATTATCATCATTATTATCTTTTTCATTATCTTTCAACTCCTATTCTTAAGTTTCTTAAATAGCTGTTTATATCCGATACTCCTATATTTTCTTTTCTTTCGTATGGAAATACATTTGTATTTAGTTTTGGACTATTTGATAAACCTTT
>NZ_RQYW01000185.1 GCF_003932895.1 Leptotrichia sp. OH3620_COT-345
AATAATAAAGGAGACAAGTAATATAAGAGGGGAAATATCAGGCAATGAAGGTATAAAGCTGATAGGTGAAAAACTTAATAACCTTACGGGAGTAATAAAAAGCAACAAAAAGATAGACCTTGATGTAAAAGATACGAGAAATATAAAAGGATATATATTATCAGACGGACTTACAAAGGAAGATATAAAACAAGAAAATAAAGAAACGAAAAACGTTGAAGATATAAAAACTAAAGAAATAGGAATAAATATAACAGGAACATTAGACAATACAAAAGG
>NZ_RQYW01000186.1 GCF_003932895.1 Leptotrichia sp. OH3620_COT-345
CAGAACTTAAAGGAATATATAATAGTAAATGATTATGATGTGACGATAGTGGGACATACGGATTCCAAAGGGACGAATGAGTATAACTTAAAACTTGGTCTGCGAAGAGCGGAAAGTGTAAAGGCGAAGTTGCTTGAGTTCGGAGTACCTGCAGAAAGAATAGTTGGAGTTGAGACACGAGGGGAAGAGGAACCTGTTGCGACAAATGAGACAGCGGAAGGAAGAGCACAGAACAGAAGAATAGAATTTAAACTGATAAGAAAAGAATAATTGAAATT
>NZ_RQYW01000187.1 GCF_003932895.1 Leptotrichia sp. OH3620_COT-345
TTCACCCTTTTGTATTGATATTTCTATTATTGGAGCTTTATCTTTTCTTATTGTTCTTACTATTTGTTCCAATAAACCTCCATGATGGTCTCCTATCGATAACTCCAAACTTTTTTACAAAAAAGTTTGACAAAAAACTTCCCAACACAAATTATTTCATACTCAAAAATACTTCATTCACTAAAAAATCACAAACTCACTTCGTTCAAACAGTGATTTTTCTTTACGCTCATTCTCATATTTTTTTCGTTGAAATAATTTGAATGTTGGGGGATTTT
>NZ_RQYW01000188.1 GCF_003932895.1 Leptotrichia sp. OH3620_COT-345
AATAACAGATATTCTTCAAGCGGAAAAAGTACGGGAATAAATGCAGGAGCAACAGTAGGCTATGGGCATAAGTTACAGACAACGGGAAATGGTGGAAGCATATCGTTTAATAAAAGCAATATGAATACAACAGAAACTATTCATCATAACGGAAGTTTCTTAAATGTAAATGAAGTCCATAACAATACAAAGAATATGAAGTTAAAAGGTTTTAATCAGGAAGGCGGAACGGTAACAGGAAACATAAAAAACCTTGAGCTTGTATCAGTTCAGAA
>NZ_RQYW01000189.1 GCF_003932895.1 Leptotrichia sp. OH3620_COT-345
ACTTTATGACCTGCCGATACCGTCCCCTTTACTTTTACTTTCTTTGGTGTCTTGTATACTACAGCTTTTCCTGCATTTATCTTATTCGTCGTTATATCCCCGCTTGCAGTCAACGTTATATCATCTACACTCACCAATTCCCCTTTTGTATTTACTCCCGCTCCTTTATCATTACTTATTATATCTATCTTACCAGCATACATACTCCCTGCCGCTTTTCCGTCTACGGCTATCCCTTTATATGTCTCTCCTTTACTTTTTACTTCCTTTGTCCT
>NZ_RQYW01000190.1 GCF_003932895.1 Leptotrichia sp. OH3620_COT-345
AATATAGTAGGATTAGGAGCATTTAATGTATTAAAGAATAACGGAATACATTTAGGGAAAGGCAAAGGATTTGATTTAAGGTCATATGGAACTCCTATAAGAAGAAATACATTATCTGATTTTGAGAAGCCATTGGGAATACAATTTAAAGGGTCAGCATTGAACACACCTGACTTTGTAGCTAATACAAATAAGCTGTTCAGTTTATCAGGAGAGTCAAGACTTGTAAATATATCGAACATAGGTAAAGTAAAAGAGCATAGCTGGAAAGA
>NZ_RQYW01000191.1 GCF_003932895.1 Leptotrichia sp. OH3620_COT-345
TTAAGAATAGGAGTTGAAAGATAATGAAAAAGATAATAATGATGATAATTTTAGGAATAATATTAAGTTCTTGTGGAACATTGGGATTAGCAAGATATGGAATAGAAGAAACAATAAGGGATGGTGAATCAGAAAAACGTTCAAAAATATTAAGAGAAAAAGAAGCAGGAGGTTCAGGAGAAAAAGATGAAAAAATAGTAGAGGAAGCAATAAAAGATATATCAGTAAGATCAATAAATAAGAGAGTACAATTTGGAGAAACAACATTACT
>NZ_RQYW01000192.1 GCF_003932895.1 Leptotrichia sp. OH3620_COT-345
TATGACTTTAAAATATTAAAATTTAATATGTTGTGTAAAATTGAATTATTATATTTAAGGAGGAAAAATGAAAAAGACGGTAATAGCGGGAATACTTGTAATAAGTGCATTGGTCATGGCGGATAGTGCAAAAGATGTATTAAGAAAAGCAAGAGAAGATTATTATAAGCAACAGAGAGAAATGACAAGACCTGTAAAAGAGAAGAAGGTTCCTGAAAAGAAGATGAAAAAAGAGCAGAGCACATCGGGAGAAATGTTGGAAGAAAG
>NZ_RQYW01000193.1 GCF_003932895.1 Leptotrichia sp. OH3620_COT-345
CCGTCAAGAGGTATGGCGGCAGATTTATTGGAAAGTTTTACAGGAAAAGTATTTGACGGAAGTTGGTCGAGCTTATGGTTGTCAACGGGGATATCAAGAGGCTCAGCATTGGCAATATCATCAGGCGATAAGAGAGTAAAATATGACCTTGGCTTATACAGTCAGGGGAATATAGTAGGATTAGGAGCATTTAATGTATTAAAGAATAACGGAATACATTTAGGGAAAGGCAAAGGATTTGATTTAAGGTCATATGGAACTCCTAT
>NZ_RQYW01000194.1 GCF_003932895.1 Leptotrichia sp. OH3620_COT-345
CTTGATAAAGAGTTTACTCATCTTAAAAAAGAATGGGATAATAAATCCAAGCAGTCGAATAAAATAAAGGCATTCGGAATGAGAGATGAGTATAAGACCGATACGGCGGGAGTAATAGACTATACAGGCAATGCATACGGAGTAGCTTATGTACATGAAGATGAAACAATAAAACTTGGAAACAGTACAGGTTGGTATGCAGGAGCGGTACATAACAGATTAAAATTTAAAGATATAGGCAGATCTAAAGAAGATACAACTATGTT
>NZ_RQYW01000195.1 GCF_003932895.1 Leptotrichia sp. OH3620_COT-345
GCCTAATGAGTACGAATATGAAGGACTTGTAGAAGGAGATTATGTAACTACATTAAAAGGGAAAAAGGTAACGGTAAATGAAAAGATAAACAGAAACAATACTCTTGAGCTGATAGGAGAAAAGGGAATAAACTTAAAAGAAGATATAGTATCAAGAATATTAAGTATAGATACAAAATCAAACTTGGAAAATAAGAAAGAAATAAAAGGACTTGATACATTATCGGTAAGGGCAAAAAATATAGAAAATGAAGGTCGACTTT
>NZ_RQYW01000196.1 GCF_003932895.1 Leptotrichia sp. OH3620_COT-345
GGGGACTTAGTAGGCATAGATGTATCACAGGGACATATAGGGATAGGAGAAAGAGGAGTAGATGCATTAAGTTTAAGTGACCTTGAACTGTTAAGTAAGACAATAGACATAGCGGGCATAATAAAGGCGTCAAAAGAAACAAGAGTACTCATATCAACAGGCGGACAGAGGTATGAGTATAGGACAAAGGAAGTAAAAAGTAAAGGAGAGACATATAAAGGGATAGCCGTAGATGGAAAAGCTGCAGGAAGTATGTATGC
>NZ_RQYW01000197.1 GCF_003932895.1 Leptotrichia sp. OH3620_COT-345
TCCGCCGTTGTGTATCTTACTCTTCCTTTATTGCCTACATCTCCTACTTTTCCAAGCTCATTCTCATAGCCCAATCCAAGTGTAGTAACAAATGTAGTCTTCACCGCCAACGGTTGCTTATACTTGAATTCAACTCCTACTTCAGGCTTTATAGAATAATAATCATTCCCTTTTACTTCAAGCCTTACTTCTCCTGTCTTTTCCTTTATACTTCCAAATCTTCCATATTCAAGTTTTAAACTTCCATAAGGCTTTA
>NZ_RQYW01000198.1 GCF_003932895.1 Leptotrichia sp. OH3620_COT-345
AGTTTAAATTCTATTCTTCTGTTCTGTGCTCTTCCTTCCGCTGTCTCATTTGTCGCAACAGGTTCCTCTTCCCCACGTGTCTCAACTCCAACTATTCTCTCTGCAGGTACTCCGAACTCAAGCAACTTTGCCTTTACACTTTCCGCTCTTCGCAGCCCAAGTTTTAAGTTATACTCATTCGTCCCTTTGGAATCCGTATGTCCCACTATCGTCACATCATAATCATTTACTATTATATATTCCTTTAAGTTCTG
>NZ_RQYW01000199.1 GCF_003932895.1 Leptotrichia sp. OH3620_COT-345
ACATAAACTATGCCGTTTCCTTCCATCTTTCCTATATTTCGTATACTTTCCGTTATTCCGTATACTTCCGTATATGTTTTTATTCCTTTAAACGGTAATTTTACACTTCTTTCCCTTGTCAATGTATCTGAACTTATTGTACTTTCATTTAATACCTTTCCTTCTTTTGATGTTACTTTCGTTATTTCATTCCCTTTTATTTCTCCACCTATATTTATTACACCTTTATTTCCTTCTAAAAGGACTTCTTTTCC
>NZ_RQYW01000200.1 GCF_003932895.1 Leptotrichia sp. OH3620_COT-345
GAGTATAACGGAAAGACCCTTCATACAAGAGGACTTAATATATTAAATGAGGGAGATACGGTATACAACATAACAGGACAGATATTAAAAGAAGCAGGGAAAAGTATAATAAAGGAAAACTCAAGTAACAAAGGATTCGGATTGTCAGTCAGCCATAATACTTTTGATACGGCAGGACAGGTGCAGAATGTATTAAAACCTTCAAGCAGAACAATAACTCCAAGTGTAAACAGAGGAAAGGGAGAAATGACATC
>NZ_RQYW01000201.1 GCF_003932895.1 Leptotrichia sp. OH3620_COT-345
GTAACAGGAAACATAAAAAACCTTGAGCTTGTATCAGTTCAGAACACAAGTACAACAACGGGAAGCAGTAGCGGAATAAGTGTAGGAGTAAGTTCAACAGGAATGCCAAATTCCATAGGATTAAGTGGAAGTAAGACGAACGGAAGCAGAGCTTTTGTAGATAATCAGACAACATTTATAGTGGGAGACGGAAGTAATCTTACAATAGGTAAAACAACAAATACAGGATCAATAATAGGCAAAGAAGGCAA
>NZ_RQYW01000202.1 GCF_003932895.1 Leptotrichia sp. OH3620_COT-345
CAACCGTTGGCGGTAAAGACTACATTTGTTACTACACTTGGATTGGGTTATGAGAATGAGCTTGGAAAAGTAGGAGATGTAGGCAATAAAGGAAGAGTGAGATACACAACGGCGGACTGGTTTAACATAAGAGGTGAGAAGGACGACAGAAAAGGTAACTTTAAGGCGGACTTAAATATCGGAGTTGAGAACCAGAGATTCGGAGTGACATTTAATGCAGGATATGATACAAAAGGAAAGAATGTAAGAG
>NZ_RQYW01000203.1 GCF_003932895.1 Leptotrichia sp. OH3620_COT-345
GGATCAGGTATTACCTCGGAAAATATATTGAAATTAAAAAACAGCAGCATTACAAAAGCTACCGTTTTTCTGAACAATTTATCTTTAAAATATTGTTTAACCGAATTTACATTAAATTCATTTTTCATAGTGAATCTCCTTTTTGGATATATATTTATTAATTTAATTTTTGATATTTTAGTGAATTATATCTTATTTTTTACAAAATTTCAATGAAAATTCTTATAGTTATATTATTTCCTTTAAATT
>NZ_RQYW01000204.1 GCF_003932895.1 Leptotrichia sp. OH3620_COT-345
TATTTCTATTATTGGAGCTTTATCTTTTCTTATTGTTCTTACTATTTGTTCCAATAAACCTCCATGATGGTCTCCTATCGGTAACTCCAAACTTTTTTACAAAAAAGTTTGACAAAAAACTTCCCAACACAAATTATTTCATACTCAAAAACACTTCATTCGCTAAAAAATCACAAACTCACTTCGTTCAAACAGTGATTTTTCTTTACGCTCATTCTCATATTTTTTTCGTTGAAATAATTTGAATGT
>NZ_RQYW01000205.1 GCF_003932895.1 Leptotrichia sp. OH3620_COT-345
CTTACTCCCTGTCTTTCATCTCTTAATGTTATTGTTTTATCTACTATATCTTTTTCCGTACTTTTTAGTAATGTTCCCGATTTCCCCCTTATATTCCCTGCTATGTTTTCTACTTCTTTTCCTTCCACATAAACTATGCCGTTTCCTTCTATCTTTCCTATATTTCGTATACTTTCCGTTATTCCGTATACTTCCGTATATGTTTTTATTCCTTTAAACGGTAACTTTACACTTCTTTCCCTTGTCAA
>NZ_RQYW01000206.1 GCF_003932895.1 Leptotrichia sp. OH3620_COT-345
AGAGGAGATGATAACAGAAACTTTTTGGGTCAGTTGGGAGAAGGAAGATTAAGAACAACAATAGACAACATAGCAGGGAAAAGACTTGAGAAGGCAACAGACCAGACAGAAATAGGAAAAGCATTTGAAGATGCGTATAAGGATTTAGGTTATAATGCAAAAGTAATATATACAGACCCGTCAAAAGCACCACAGTTGATAGATGAGAACGGTAATATCAAATCGGGAACGGCTTATGTAGGTAA
>NZ_RQYW01000207.1 GCF_003932895.1 Leptotrichia sp. OH3620_COT-345
TCACTTAAACTTAATGCATCTACTCCTCTTTCTCCTATCCCTATATGTCCCTGTGATACATCTATGCCTACTAAGTCCCCTTCTCTTATATCCAAATTCCCTGTAGTTAGAGTCACTCTGTCCGTATTTAAAAAACCGCCCCCGTTAACAAATATTCCGTTTCTGTTTGCCATTACAAGGTCAGCTCTTTGTCCTGCCACTTCCACTATTCCGTTTATATTACTCTTATTCTTTCCTGTCAC
>NZ_RQYW01000208.1 GCF_003932895.1 Leptotrichia sp. OH3620_COT-345
AATTATCATCATTATTATCTTTTTCATTATCTTTCAACTCCTATTCTTAATTTTCTTAAATAGCTGTTTATATCCGATACTCCTGTATTTTCTTTTCTTTCATATGGAGATATTCCTATATTAACTTTTGGATTATTTACTAATCCTTTGTCTCGATATTTCCCACTATTATAATCCTTTAACAGCTCATTTCTATTATATTCATCTTTCGCATTCAATAGAAATTCACTATTATCCAA
>NZ_RQYW01000209.1 GCF_003932895.1 Leptotrichia sp. OH3620_COT-345
CCTCTTTCTCCTATCCCTATATGTCCCTGTGATACATCTATGCCTACTAAGTCCCCGTCTTTCATATGTAAATTTCCTGTTGTAAGCGTTACTCTGTCCGTATTTAAAAAACCGCCCCCGTTAACAAATATTCCGTTTCTATTTGCCATTACAAGGTCAGCTCTTTGTCCTGCCACTTCCACTATTCCGTTTATATTACTCTTATTCTTTCCTGTCACTTCCGTTATGATTAAGTTTGC
>NZ_RQYW01000210.1 GCF_003932895.1 Leptotrichia sp. OH3620_COT-345
TAAAGCCTTATGGAAGTTTAAAACTTGAATATGGAAGATTTGGAAGTATAAAGGAAAAGACAGGAGAAGTAAGGCTTGAAGTAAAAGGGAATGATTATCATTCTATAAAGCCTGAAGTGGGAGTTGAATTCAAGTATAAGCAACCGTTGGCGGTAAAGACTACATTTGTTACTACACTTGGATTGGGTTATGAGAATGAGCTTGGAAAAGTAGGAGATGTAGGCAATAAAGGAAGAGT
>NZ_RQYW01000211.1 GCF_003932895.1 Leptotrichia sp. OH3620_COT-345
AAGCATTTGAAGATGCGTATAGAGATTTGGGTTATAATGCAAAAGTAATATATACAGACCCGTCAAAAGCACCACAGTTGATAGATGAGAACGGTAATGTCAAATCGGGAACGGCTTATGTAGGTAAAGACGGAGTACATACGATAATAATAAATACGGAAGACCCGAAGAACAGTACACGTTCAGGGATAATAGGCACTATATCTGAAGAAGGCAGTCATATAATAGGGAAGAT
>NZ_RQYW01000212.1 GCF_003932895.1 Leptotrichia sp. OH3620_COT-345
AAATTTAGAGAATATAGAACAGCAAATACAATAAGAAAAAATGAAATATTGAATGAAGTACAGGAATTATATAATTTAGACCAAAGTATAAAGATAAACTTGGCAATAAACGGACCTGCACTACTTGATAAAAGCCCTTATTTATTAGAATCGAAAGATAAGTATAACAAAGAAGAATTATTAAAAGATTATGCAAATGGAAAGTATACAGATAAAGGCTTATCAAATAGTCC
>NZ_RQYW01000213.1 GCF_003932895.1 Leptotrichia sp. OH3620_COT-345
TATGCAGGAGCGGTACATAACAGATTAAAATTTAAAGATATAGGCAGATCTAAAGAAGATACAACTATGTTAAAATTAGGAATCTTTAAATCAAAAGCGTTTGACCATAACAACAGTTTAAACTGGACGATATCGGGAGAAGGTTATGTATCGAGAAGTGATATGCATAGAAAGTTCCTTGTAGTGGATGAGATATTTGAGGCAAAATCATCATATTATACATATGGAGCGGC
>NZ_RQYW01000214.1 GCF_003932895.1 Leptotrichia sp. OH3620_COT-345
TAAGAATAAATGCACTGGAATTGGATGAAATAGACATAACAAAAGTTAAAGGACCGAAAGAAGTAACGGTAGTACTTGATGAGAGGGCATTATTATTTAATTTTGACAAGTCAAATGTAAAAGCACAGTATTATGGTATATTACAGAACTTAAAGGAATATATAATAGTAAATGATTATGATGTGACGATAGTGGGACATACGGATTCCAAAGGGACGAATGAGTATAACTT
>NZ_RQYW01000215.1 GCF_003932895.1 Leptotrichia sp. OH3620_COT-345
GTTACCGATAGGAGACCATCATGGAGGTTTATTGGAACAAATAGTAAGAACAATAAGAAAAGATAAAGCTCCAATAATAGAAATATCAATACAAAAAGGTGAAAATGGACAACCTCTTATAGGAATGACGGAGAAAAGAAGACTTTCAGAAGTAGGAGTAGATAAAGACGGGAACAGACAGTCCTATATACAAGGCTTTATAAACGGAATAACGGAAATAAAGTCAAATGC
>NZ_RQYW01000216.1 GCF_003932895.1 Leptotrichia sp. OH3620_COT-345
GTGTTCAATGCTGACCCTTTAAATCGTATTCCCAATGGCTTCTCAAAATCAGATAATGTATTTCTTCTTATAGGAGTTCCGTATGACCTTAAATCAAACCCTTTTCCTTTCCCTAAATGTATTCCGTTATTCCTTAATACATTAAATGCTCCTAATCCTACTATATTTCCCTGACTGTATAAGCCAAGGTCATATTTTACTCTCTTATCACCTGATGATATTGCCAATGCT
>NZ_RQYW01000217.1 GCF_003932895.1 Leptotrichia sp. OH3620_COT-345
GTCATGGCGGATAGTGCAAAAGATGTATTAAGAAAAGCAAGAGAAGATTATTATAAACAACAGAGAGAAATGACAAGACCTGTAAAAGAGAAGAAGGTACCTGAAAAGAAGATGAAAAAAGAGCAGAGTATATCGGGAGAAATGTTGGAAGAAAGTGTGATATTGGAAGAAGAAAGAGTAGAAGAAGTAAAACCTAAGACACCGATGGAAAAGCTTGAGTATAATGCGT
>NZ_RQYW01000218.1 GCF_003932895.1 Leptotrichia sp. OH3620_COT-345
ACTATTCCGTTTATATTACTCTTATTCTTTCCTGTCACTTCCGTTATGATTAAGTTTGCAGTTATTCCGTTATCCAAATTTCTGTTTCTTACTACCAATCCCGCTATATGGGTATTTACTACTACATGTTTATTATTGTTTAGTATCAGCCCCTGTTCACTTACCTGTAATTCTTTTAATGAATTGTAACTTGTTCCGTTTCTATTAGGCGAAGCTATATCTATTTG
>NZ_RQYW01000219.1 GCF_003932895.1 Leptotrichia sp. OH3620_COT-345
TTATTACTCCCGTAAGGTTATTAAGTTTTTCACCTATCAGCTTTATACCTTCATTGCCTGATATTTCCCCTCTTATATTACTTGTCTCCTTTATTATTCCTTCTATCTTTTCATTGGATAATAGCTGCCCTTCATCATTTATGAGCTTATCCGCATTTATTTTCTTTATGTTTCCTTTTATTATCCCATTTTTATTATCTATTATTTTTCCGGTTAAAGTTAAGGC
>NZ_RQYW01000220.1 GCF_003932895.1 Leptotrichia sp. OH3620_COT-345
AGAAAAGCAAGAGAAGATTATTATAAACAACAGAGAGAAATGACAAGACCTGTAAAAGAGAAGAAGGTTCCTGAAAAGAAGATGAAAAAAGAGCAGAGTATATCGGGAGAAATGTTGGAAGAAAGTATGATATTGGAAGAAGAAAGAGTAGAAGAAGTAAAACCTAAGACACCGATGGAAAAGCTTGAGTATAATGCGTCAAAGGCGAGAGACAGAGTAGACTTT
>NZ_RQYW01000221.1 GCF_003932895.1 Leptotrichia sp. OH3620_COT-345
GGTAGTACTTGATGAGAGGGCATTATTATTTGATTTTGACAAGTCAAATGTAAAAGCACAGTATTACGGTATATTACAGAACTTAAAGGAATATATAACAGTAAATGATTATGATGTGACGATAGTAGGACATACGGATTCCAAAGGGACGAATGAATATAATTTGAAACTTGGTCTGCGAAGAGCGGAAAGTGTAAAGGCGAAGTTGCTTGAGTTCGGAGTACC
>NZ_RQYW01000222.1 GCF_003932895.1 Leptotrichia sp. OH3620_COT-345
AAATCGTATTCCCAATGGCTTCTCAAAATCAGATAATGTATTTCTTCTTATAGGAGTTCCGTATGACCTTAAATCAAATCCTTTGCCTTTCCCTAAATATATTCCGTTATTCTTTAATACATTAAACGCTCCTAATCCTACTATATTTCCCTGACTGTATAAGCCAAGGTCATATTTTACTCTCTTATCACCTGATGATATTGCCAATGCTGAGCCCCTTGATAT
>NZ_RQYW01000223.1 GCF_003932895.1 Leptotrichia sp. OH3620_COT-345
ACTACATTTGTTACTACACTTGGATTGGGCTATGAGAATGAGCTTGGAAAAGTAGGAGATGTAGGCAATAAAGGAAGAGTAAGATACACAACGGCGGACTGGTTTAACATAAGAGGTGAAAAGGACAACAGAAGAGGTAACTTTAAGGCGGACTTAAATATCGGAGTTGAGAACCAGAGATTCGGAGTGACATTTAATGCAGGATATGATACAAAAGGAAAGAAT
>NZ_RQYW01000224.1 GCF_003932895.1 Leptotrichia sp. OH3620_COT-345
GTTATTTTTAATGACAGGGATACTGGTGTTGTCATCAGTAAGTTATTCAGCACCACAAAAAAGTTTAGCTGAAAGTCTGAATGCAATAGAAGCAAAATTTAATGATCTTCTTGAAAAGGAAGCACAGAAGAAAAGAGAATTTGAAGCACAGAAAGTACAGCTTGAAGCTGAAGTGGAAGATTTGAAATCAAAAGAGCAGGGAAAGGAGAAAGTATTTGAGAAACT
>NZ_RQYW01000225.1 GCF_003932895.1 Leptotrichia sp. OH3620_COT-345
GAGTCTACCGGAATTTATGCAAAAAGAGGTCATATAGATAATGACGGAACAATAAGTGTAGGAAAGAAATCAACAGCTATTTATTTATTGGAAGATAACCTAGGTAATCCACTTTCAGGGACAGGGGGAACAGTAAGTAATGACGGCACAATAAAAATAGGTGAAGATTCTACGGGAATATATTATAAAGCGGAACCTACAGGTCCTAATCATGGGCTTGCAGG
>NZ_RQYW01000226.1 GCF_003932895.1 Leptotrichia sp. OH3620_COT-345
CCATATTCAAGTTTTAAACTTCCATAAGGCTTTATACTCGTTCTTTCACTCGTCCTGAACTCTTTGCTTATCTCATTCTTTAATGCCGCTCCATATGTATAATATGACGATTTTGCCTCAAATATTTCATCCACTACAAGGAACTTTCTATGCATATCGCTTCTCGATACATAACCTTCTCCCGATATCGTCCAGTTTAAACTGTTGTTATGGTCAAATGCTTT
>NZ_RQYW01000227.1 GCF_003932895.1 Leptotrichia sp. OH3620_COT-345
AACAGTTTAAACTGGACGATATCGGGAGAAGGTTATGTATCGAGAAGCGATATGCATAGAAAGTTCCTTGTAGTGGATGAGATATTTGAGGCAAAATCATCATATTATACATATGGAGCGGCATTGAAGAATGAGATAAGCAAAGAGTTCAGGACGAGTGAAAGAACGAGTATAAAGCCTTATGGAAGTTTAAAACTTGAATATGGAAGATTTGGAAGTATAAA
>NZ_RQYW01000228.1 GCF_003932895.1 Leptotrichia sp. OH3620_COT-345
CCTGCAAGCCCATGATTAGGACCTGTAGGTTCCGCTTTATAATATATTCCCGTAGAATCTTCACCTATTTTTATTGTGCCGTCATTACTTACTGTTCCTCCTACTATTGATCCCGGATTACCGAGATTATCTTCCAATAAATAAATAGCTGTTGATTTCTTTCCTACACTTATTGTTCCGTCATTATCTATATGACCTCTTTTTGCATAAATTCCGGTAGACTC
>NZ_RQYW01000229.1 GCF_003932895.1 Leptotrichia sp. OH3620_COT-345
GGAAAGAGAGGCGGACGCATGGAAAGAAAATCAAGAGCAGTAATAGCGGTAATATTTTTATTGTTAATGTCGATACCTGTAATGTCTGCAAGAAGACTGACTACAACACAGATGAGAAACAATACTATAAGAATAAATGCACTGGAATTGGATGAAATAGACATAACAAAAGTTAAAGGACCGAAAGAAGTAACGGTAGTACTTGATGAGAGGGCATTATTATT
>NZ_RQYW01000230.1 GCF_003932895.1 Leptotrichia sp. OH3620_COT-345
CCTAAATGTATTCCGTTATTCTTTAATACATTAAATGCTCCTAATCCTACTATATTTCCCTGACTGTATAAGCCAAGGTCATATTTTACTCTCTTATCGCCTGATGATATTGCCAATGCTGAGCCTCTTGATATGCCCGTTGACAACCATAAGCTCGACCAACTTCCGTCAAATACTTTTCCTGTAAAACTTTCCAATAAATCTGCCGCCATACCTCTTGACGG
>NZ_RQYW01000231.1 GCF_003932895.1 Leptotrichia sp. OH3620_COT-345
CCATATTCAAGTTTTAAACTTCCATAAGGCTTTATACTCGTTCTTTCACTCGTCCTGAATTCTTTGCTTATCTCATTCTTTAATGCCGCTCCATATGTGTAATATGTTGACTTAGCATTAAATATTTCATCCACTACAAGGAACTTTCTATGCATATCACTTCTCGATACATAACCTTCTCCAGATATCGTCCAATTAAGACTTCCATTATGGTCAAATGCTTT
>NZ_RQYW01000232.1 GCF_003932895.1 Leptotrichia sp. OH3620_COT-345
AGAAAAGAAAATACAGGAGTATCGGATATAAACAGCTATTTAAGAAAATTAAGAATAGGAGTTGAAAGATAATGAAAAAGATAATAATGATGATAATTATAGGAATAATATTAGGTTCTTGTGGTGAATTGAGATACGGAATTCAAAAAACAGCTTTTGAAATAGAACAAGATAGAGAAGAAAGAGAAGCAACAAAAAAAGATGGACCGGGAGCAATAT
>NZ_RQYW01000233.1 GCF_003932895.1 Leptotrichia sp. OH3620_COT-345
GTGACAGGAAAGAATAAGAGTAATATAAACGGAATAGTGGAAGTGGCAGGACAAAGAGCTGACCTTGTAATGGCAAACAGAAACGGAATATTTGTTAATGGCGGAGGCTTTTTAAATACTGACAGAGTAACGCTTACAACAGGAAATTTACATATGAAAGACGGGGACTTAGTAGGCATAGATGTATCACAGGGACATATAGGGATAGGAGAAAGAGG
>NZ_RQYW01000234.1 GCF_003932895.1 Leptotrichia sp. OH3620_COT-345
ACAGAAGAGAGCGGCAGAGATAAAAAGAGAATCACAAAGTAAAAAAGCGGAAGAAATGAAGATGAAAAAAGATGCTCAGATGAAAAAGAAAGCTGAAGTAAAAGCAATGAAGGCAAGACAGAAAAATATGACGGAAAGTGAAAAGATGAATGTGGAAGTGCAAAGAATAAAGAAAAGAGTGGAAGAAATAAACGGCAATATAGAAACATTCCACA
>NZ_RQYW01000235.1 GCF_003932895.1 Leptotrichia sp. OH3620_COT-345
GGAAAAGAAGTCCTTTTAGAAGGAAATAAAGGTGTAATAAATATAGGTGGAGAAATAAAAGGGAATGAAATAACGAAAGTAACATCAAAAGAAGGAAAAGTATTAAATGAAAGTACAATAAGTTCAGATACATTGACAAGGGAAAGAAGTGTAAAGTTACCGTTTAAAGGAATAAAAACATATACGGAAGTATACGGAATAACGGAAAGTAT
>NZ_RQYW01000236.1 GCF_003932895.1 Leptotrichia sp. OH3620_COT-345
AGAAAAGAAAATACAGGAGTATCGGATATAAACAGCTATTTAAGAAAATTAAGAATAGGAGTTGAAAGATAATGAAAAAGATAATAATGATGATAATTTTAGGAATAATATTGAATTCTTGTGGAATGTTACGATATGGAATTGAAAAGACCAACTTTGAAATAGAAAGTGATAAGCATGAAGTTTTACTGAAAAGAAAGGATGGACCTTC
>NZ_RQYW01000237.1 GCF_003932895.1 Leptotrichia sp. OH3620_COT-345
CGATGGAAAAGCTTGAGTATAATGCGTCAAAGGCGAGAGACAGAGTAGACTTTTATGAAAGAGTGGTAAGAAGTGTTGAAAGAGAGGAGAAGGAACTGAGGGGCTATAATGAGGTATTAGGAAAGAATAAGAAGAAAGCTGTGAAGAAAGTTCAAAAACCTGTAAGGGAAAAGAAAGTAAATAAAAAGAAATAAAATTTGAAATCTGTTAA
>NZ_RQYW01000238.1 GCF_003932895.1 Leptotrichia sp. OH3620_COT-345
ATATATTAATAAAGGCAGAAAAAGGAGATGTTGTAAATAAAGACGGGGGAAGAATAGAAGGTAAGGGAATTTCCATAAAAGCGATAAATGTATATAATCATAGGGAAATATATAGAAGATGAAAAAGACAGGAGATCGGTGATATTGGCACCGGGAGGAAGGATAAAAGGCTCCGATGTATATATACAAGTATCGGGGAAAGTAGTAAAC
>NZ_RQYW01000239.1 GCF_003932895.1 Leptotrichia sp. OH3620_COT-345
ATTCGATATATTTACAAGCCTTGACTCTCCCGATAAACTGAACAGCTTATTTGTATTAGCCACAAAGTCAGGTGTGTTCAATGCTGACCCTTTAAATCTTATTCCCAACGTCTTCTCAAAATCAGATAATGTATTTCTTCTTATAGGAGTTCCGTATGACCTTAAATCAAATCCTTTGCCTTTCCCTAAATGTATTCCGTTATTCTTTA
>NZ_RQYW01000240.1 GCF_003932895.1 Leptotrichia sp. OH3620_COT-345
TTACTTTTGCCTTCTCACTTTCTATCTCAAGGGCTTTTTTCCCCAATGCCTTTTCTAAATATCCCGTTACTACCTTTGCACTTATTTCCGTTTCTTTTGATTTGATTTGTACTTTATGACCTGCCGATACCGTCCCCTTTACTTTTACTTTCTTTGGTGTCTTGTATACTACAGCTTTTCCTGCATTTATCTTATTCGTCGTTATATC
>NZ_RQYW01000241.1 GCF_003932895.1 Leptotrichia sp. OH3620_COT-345
AACAGTTTAAACTGGACGATATCGGGAGAAGGTTATGTATCGAGAAGCGATATGCATAGAAAGTTCCTTGTAGTGGATGAGATATTTGAGGCAAAATCGTCATATTACACATATGGAGCGGCATTAAAGAATGAGATAAGCAAAGAGTTCAGGACGAGTGAAAGAACGAGTATAAAGCCTTATGGAAGTTTAAAACTTGAATATGG
>NZ_RQYW01000242.1 GCF_003932895.1 Leptotrichia sp. OH3620_COT-345
GTAACAGGAAACATAAAAAACCTTGAGCTTGTATCAGTTCAGAACACAAGTACAACAACGGGAAGCAGTAGCGGAATAAGTGTAGGAGTAAGTTCAACGGGAATGCCAAATTCCATAGGATTAAGCGGAAGTAAGACAAATGGAAGCAGAGCCTTTGTAGATAATCAGACAACATTTATAGTGGGAGACGGAAGTAATCTTACAAT
>NZ_RQYW01000243.1 GCF_003932895.1 Leptotrichia sp. OH3620_COT-345
ACTTCAAGCCTTACTTCTCCTGTCTTTTCCTTTATACTTCCAAATCTTCCATATTCAAGTTTTAAACTTCCATAAGGCTTTATACTCGTTCTTTCACTAGTCCTGAACTCTTTGCTTATCTCATTCTTTAATGCCGCTCCATATGTATAATATGATGATTTTGCCTCAAATATCTCATCCACTACAAGGAACTTTCTATGCATATC
>NZ_RQYW01000244.1 GCF_003932895.1 Leptotrichia sp. OH3620_COT-345
AAACTATATGACTTAGATCAGAGCTTAAAGATAAACTTGGCAATAAACGGACCTGCACTACTTGATAAAAGTCCTTATTTATTAGAAGCGAAAGATAAATATAACAAAGAAGAATTATTAAAAGATTATACTAATGGAAAGTATACAGATAAAGGTTTATCAAATAGTCCAAAACTAAATACAAATGTATTTCCATACGAAAGAA
>NZ_RQYW01000245.1 GCF_003932895.1 Leptotrichia sp. OH3620_COT-345
GTTATTCCGTTTATAAAGCCTTGTATATAGGACTGTCTGTTCCCGTCTTTATCTACTCCTACTTCTGAAAGTCTTCTCTTTTCCGTCATTCCTATAAGCGGTTGTTCATTTTCACCCTTTTGTATTGATATTTCTATTATTGGAGCTTTATCTTTTCTTATTGTTCTTACTATTTGTTCCAATAAACCTCCATGATGGTCTCCT
>NZ_RQYW01000246.1 GCF_003932895.1 Leptotrichia sp. OH3620_COT-345
TAAGGATATTTTTCTTTTTTATCTCCTCTTCCTTTATATGCTCCTCTCCAGTTACTGTAAAAATAGTTCATTCCAAATTGCCATGAACTCCATGGAGACTTCACCACCTGATCTCCCTGTTCCATTAATTGTATTAATTCAAGATTTGCATTTTTCAGTAATCTGTTGTTCTCCCTCTTTGCCTGCTTAAATGATGTATGTAA
>NZ_RQYW01000247.1 GCF_003932895.1 Leptotrichia sp. OH3620_COT-345
GCGGGAGTAATAGACTATACAGGCAATGCATACGGAGTAGCTTATGTACATGAAGATGAAACAATAAAGCTTGGAAACAGTACAGGTTGGTATGCAGGAGCGATACATAACAGATTAAAATTTAAAGATATAGGCAGATCTAAAGAAGATACAACTATGTTAAAATTAGGAATCTTTAAATCAAAAGCATTTGACCATAAC